>JACZJU010000160.1 GCA_014860395.1 Burkholderiales bacterium
GTTGACATTCATCGCATGAGACGCGTTGCCTCCAAATGCGGATGCCTGCAAGGCGCGCGACGAAGCCAAGGGTGGACTCCCTTGGCGAGGAGCGCAACGCCGCAGGCGCCGCATTTGGAGGCAACCCGCAGGGACGGGGGATACAGCGCAACGGCTGTCGCCGTTGCGCTCCATCAGGGGCACACGCGCAGGCGCAAGCGCCTGCGCCGTGGGCGCAGCGCTGCGTTGCTCGTCGCTTGTTTGGAATGACCAAACGGCGCTCCTCGCGCCTTGCGCTGCATCCCAAATTACCCCCGTCGCGCTCATGTGCTAAATGTTAACAGACCCTAAGGTGATCGACGGCCGTGACATGGAGCCGCCGGAGCCGCTGGAACTGGCCATAGCCGAGCTCGCGGCCCTGCCTCCCGGCGAGGAACTGGTGATGCTGCTGCGCTGCGAGCCGCTGCCGCTGTACGCGATGCTCGAGCGCAATGGTTATCGCCACCGCTCCGAGCGCCTGGCCGACGGCACGACCGAGGTTCACATCCAAAAAGACTAAGGGGGCCATTTCAGAATTGCCGAAATGGCCTCTGACTTAGGGCGGTTTTAGGGGAGGCGCCCCGAAGGAAGTCCCCGTAGGGGATATCCCCTCCTTTTGAGATAAGTCCTGAATGCAACCCACCCTGTCGTTCGAACAGGCGCCGCCGATCTCGGTGCCTTACCGCTTCTTTCTCACTGCACCCGTGTTCGGCATCGTCGCCGGGCTGATCCTGGCTGTGCTCGGGCCGGCCGCGTTCGAGTCGCGCTGGGCGCCCGGCGCTCTGGCAATGACCCATTTGATCGTGGTCGACTTCATGCTGCAGGCGATGTGCGGCTCGCTGCTGCAATTCGTCGCGGTGGTGGCCGGCGCCAACATCTGGCGGCCGCGCCTGGTCGCGCATTTGGTGCACCCGCTGATCACGGCGGGCGCGATATTTCTGGCAACAGGTTTTCTGCTGGAGCATCCGCCGCTGTTCCTGGCCGCGGCGGTCACGTTTTCCGTCGCCCTGGGCTTGTTCCTGACAGTCATGGCGGTCGCGCTGCTGCGTACGCCGGCGCGCGGCATGTCCATCCACGTGCTGCGCCTGGCGGTGTTCGGCCTGCTGGTGACTGTCGTGCTGGGCGTGGTTCTCGCCACTACGCTGGGCCTGCATGAAAGCGTGCAGTCGGTCTGGTCGCTGCTCACGCTGATCAATGTGCACGTCGCCTGGGGTCTGGGCGGCTGGGCGTTGATGCTGGTGATAGGTGTGTCGTATCTGGTGGTGCCGATGTTCCAGCTCACGCCGTCCTATCCGGTCTGGCTGACGCGCCTCCTGCCCGCGGGCTTGCTGCTGGTGCTGTGCCTGTGGTCGCTGCAGTTGCTGCCCATGGGCGAGTCGCAGGCCTGGCAGACCGGCGTGCTGTCTGCGGGCATGCTGCTCGCGGCGGGCTATGCGGCTACGACTCTCTGGCTGCAATCGCGCCGGCGGCGCAAACAGGCCGATGTCACCCTGATGTTCTGGCGCGGCGCCATGCTGTCGCTGCTGGCGCTGGCCGCGTCCTGGCTGCTGTTCGCTGCGCTGCCGAAGCTGGGCGAGCACGCGCGCGCGCCGATCTGGCTGGGCGTGCTCGCGCTGCCGGGCGTGTTCCTGTCGGTGATCGTGGGCATGCTCTACAAGATCATGCCCTTCCTCAACTGGCTGCACCTGCAGCAGCAGGGCGGCACGGTGACGACCCAGCCGAACATGAAGCAAATGATTCCCGAGGGCGCGATGCGCGGCCAGATGCGCCTGCATTTCACGGCGCTGGCACTGCTGCTCGCGGCAGTGCTGTGGCCGGCGCTGGCGCTGCCGGCCGGCCTGGCGTTTTCCGCCGCCTGCATCTGGCTGGAGTGGAACCTGATAGGCGCCGCGCGCGTGTACACGCGCTATCGCGACCGCATACGCGCGACGGTGGCCGCCGCCGCGCAAACGCCGACCCAGCCCTAGAAGAGGATGACCTGCCTGATCGCCTCGCCGTTGGCCAGGCGGTCGAAGCCGAGGTTGATCTCGTCCAGCTTGATCCTGTGCGTCACCAGCTTGTCGATCGGCAGCCGCCCGGCGAAATAAAGTTCGATGAAGCGCGGCAGATCGCGCTGCGGCACGGCGGAACCCAGGAAACTGCCTTTGAGCGTGCGTTCCTCGACCACCAGATTGGTTGCCGGCAAATTGAACGTGTGCGTCGGATGCGTCAGGCTGACCGTGACTGTGGTGCCGCCGGGCCGGGTGATCTTGTAGGCGGTCTCCAATGCGGCGACCGCGCTCGCCGCCTCGATCGAAACGTCGACGCCGTTCTTGGTGACCGCCTTGACCTGCGCCACCAGATCCGGATCGTTGGCGTTGAAGGTGTGCGTAGCGCCGAGCGAGCGCGCGAACTCGAGCTTCGAATCGAGCTTGTCGATGGCGACGATCTGGCGCGCGCCGGCCGCGAGCGCGCCCAGCAGCGCCGACAGGCCGACGCCGCCCAGGCCGACGATGGCGGCGGAACTGCCGAGCTTCATTTGCGCGCAGTTGATCGCCGCGCCGACGCCGGTGAGCACAGCGCAGCCGAACAGCGCGCCCACGTCCAGCGGGAGTTTGGGGTCGACTTTGACCAGCGACCCGCGCGCCAGCACGGCGTATTCGGCGAAACAGGAAACGCCGGCCTGGTGGTTGAGCGGGCTCTTGTCGCTGCGGTGCAGGCGGCGGTGGCCGCCCAGCAGCGTGCCGGCGGCACCGGCGACAAAACCCGGCTCGCACAGCGCCGGCCGGCCCTCTCGGCAGGGCAGGCAGTGGCCGCAGTTCGGCGCGAACACCAGCGCGACATGGTCGCCGCGCTCCAGACCCACGACGCCGGCCCCGAGTTCCTCGACGATGCCGGAGGCTTCGTGGCCCAACACCATGGGCATCACCCGCGGCCGGTCGCCGTTGATGACGGAGAGATCCGAGTGGCACAGCCCGGCGGCGGCCATTTTCACCAGCACCTCGCCCGGGCCGGGTCCGTCCAGCTCTATGGTTTCGATGCTGATCGGCTTGGTCTCGGCGTAGGGTTGCGGTATTTGCATCTTGTTGAGCACCGCGGCGCGGATCTTCATTTCAGTCCCCCAGTAATGTTGGTTAAGTTCTTGCCCGGCAACATAACACGGCTACCGCCGATCCGGGTCCGCCCTTGTCGCGCCGCCGCTCCATCGGGCGAGCAGAGTCGATGCTTCAACGCTGAGGCTGACAGGAGATTTTGACGGGAAACTAATGGCCCGCTTCAGTTCTCGCGGCATCTAAGCTCGGCGCAGAGTTTTTGAAAGCCTTCCGACTGATCCAGAATCTGCGGTCCGATCTTTCGCAGTTTGTCCACCTCTTCCTTCGGCAACGCGAAAGTGGTCGGCAGGTTGAGGAAACGCTGCCGCTCTTTCGCATCCTTGATCTGATCGAAACCGACATACATCGCAAAAGCCTCTGCCATATTGGGCGGCCGGGTCGGCATTTTACCGGCGGGACATTGGTCTTGAAGAATACCCTTGCACGCAGCATAGGCACCTTCGTCTTTCCGCCAGGAGTCGAATGTATCCAGCAGTTGTTGCACGGTATCGAACGAATAGTTGCTCATCGGAACCGAGGAAATGATGTCGATGAGCGTGCCCAGTCCAGGACTGTCTGGGCTCTTGTCGATTTCGGTTTTGGGGTCGGTGCGGGCATCGACGACGACGACGACGAGCTTTTTGATCTCCTTCAAATTGATTTTGTTCACCAGGCTCCACGACAAGTCGTTCGAGCGTATGGCCTGAAGCTGGCCGCGCAGGCCGATATTGTCGGATACGCCACCGTCGAGCAGGTGAATATACTTGCGCTCTTCGCTATTCAGATACGAACGCGCGATCCGCGCACTGTTGAAACGCGGCGGGTTGACCAGGAGGTCCTTCGAGGCTTGTCCTATCCACGCGGGCTCGCGGAAATCGCAGCTTCCCGCGTAGTTGTTAACGATCAGTGGCGTAAACGCGATGGGGAAGTTCGACGACGCGGCGACGGCGCGCGAGACGTGCACGCCGCCCAGGTCGGAGCAGATCAAGTCGAACTGGTCCTGGACGAAGCTAAACCGGGCGCCCATCGTGATGTCGGTCGCATTGAGCATAATGTACGGCCGGCGCGCCTGATCGACCAGGTCGCCGAAAGTCTTCTCTCTGAAAATCTCCTTGTCGTAGAGCTCGGCGGCGAGTTCGATCCGCCCGAAGGTCGGCGACGCCAAGCGGAACCAGTTCACCGGGTTGAATAGCGAGGCGACCAGCTCCCCCTGGATATTCCGGTAGAGGAAAACTTTCTCGAATTTCCCGGGATCGAACAACTCGTCGCGAAACAGCCCATAGTAGGCGGCGGTGAAACTGCCGCCGGACACCGAGGAGATGACGTCCACTTCATCGAGCAGGCGCCGCTCTTTGCCCTCCCATTGGATAGTCGTGTTGCGCAGTTTCTCCATCACGCCGTAGGAAAGCGCGGCCGCCCGGGTTCCCCCTCCGGAAAACGTCAGGATCACGAACAGGCTCTCGGAATTTTCCGGCGCTTTAAGGTTCTGATAGCGGTATCCGGATTCCGGGTTGTATTGCGCAAGTGGCGGGTTGGCCGGATAGGTGGCGCAACCGGCCAAGACGAGGATGAGTGACAGCGCAAAGACTACATGGACGCGGCGGCTCATACATTACCTCCCGAAGGATGAAAGTCCTTGATGATCATGGGAGCAACCGAATTCGTACCTTGAACGATCGTGTCGACGCTTGCGGGCTGGTAGTCCTGCGGATCGCCCAGGTCGAAGGTGTGATGGCCCTTTTCTACCATGAGTGTGTCGTTGGTGAATCCAGCATCCTGGCCGTCGATGCGAACCTTGCGGTCGACGGCGTACGCTACGACTACGTATTCCATAGGTATTCCCCCTTTTCGACGTCAGTTTTCATGTCTTTGACGGTTCCCCAGACACGCCGTCACACCCAGAATACGCCTGCATCCCCGATGAATACAGCATGCCGCGCTCTGATTAAACATGGCTATCAAATCTGAATCAAGAATCGCCGATCCATCTTGATCAGTTGGGATACGTCCTCATCCGCACTACCTATAGGTCGCACCACTGCCGAAGTGCTGATTGTGCACGGCGGCATTTCCCTGCCGCCTGGCAGGTCACTGCGACAAATGGCGTTGCAGCAGTTCCAGCGCCGCCGCGGCAAAGGCGCGCATGTTCGCGACCCGGTCGTCGCTGCCGGTTTCCAGGGTAATGGCTTCCTCGGCCACGCCGGCGATCGCGATGCAGCTATGGCCCGGGGCGTCGCCGTACGGGTTGCCGGTCGGCCCGGAGGCACCGGTTTCGGCCAGACCCCAAGTGGCGGAGAAGCGCGCGCTCGCCGTGCGCGCGAGCAGCAGCGCATAAGGCTCGGATGCCGAGCGCATGCCCTTGACGGCTTCGCGCGGCAGGTCCATCAGCAGTTCGCGCGCCTGTCGGGTGTAGACGACGGCGCCGCCGAGGAAATAGGCCGAGGCCCCGGGAACGGCGAGCAGCGCAGCCGAAACGAGGCCGCCTGCCGAGGACTCCGCCACCGCAATGGTTTCGCGCCGCTGCTTCAGCAGGATGGCGACCTGTTCGGCGAGGGGGATCAGGGTTTGCATCGGTGGTCGGCTGGAGACTGCGACTGATTATGGCGCCGGCCTGGTCCAGGTCTCCGACCATGCCAGGCAGCAACTCGATCCCGGCTTGCCGAAACGATCCTGCAGGAACACTTTCGCCGTGGCGGCTTCGCTGTTTACCGACAGTTGCGCGCTGCGCGCCGGTAAAAAGGTGCTGTAGACGCCGATCGGGCGGTTCATCGCGCCTGGCGGCATGGTGAGGATGAACGGCGCCATCAGGTCCCAATAGGTGAGGATGATCTCGTCCTCATCCGAAACGATCCGCTCCTCGACCGTGCTGAGTGAATTGCCGGTGCGCTGAAATTCCGCGTCGATTATAGGCAGCGACTCGTCTGCGAATTTTTCATATAGCAGGACTTCGATGGTGCGCTGCAGGAAACGCGCAACGCCCGCATTGTCGGCGTAGATTCGCGGCGTTTTCCCGGTGAGCGCGCTTTCGATGAACAGCGCATGCCCCTGTCCGGCGGGCGACCACAGCACGCGCCAGTGGCTGACGCGGTCGGCGATGGTCTTGCCGCCGTCGTCGGAAAGGCGGATGAACGAGTTCTCGCCGGTCATCACGACATCGCTCGGGTCAACCAATTGGGGGTCGGACATGTGTGCGCTCCTGCTTGCGTGGACGAAGGGTCGCTGTTGCTCCAATACTACCAACTTAAGGACGCCTAGCGCGTCAGCCGGAACGCCTGGTCTATCGCCAGGCGCAGCGCCTGCTCATCCTTGACCCGTTGCAGCGCGCCGCGCCGCGTCCCGTCCGGGCCGAAGAATATCAGCAGGTTGTCGCCCGCCTGCTGCTCGCGGACGAAGGTCCTGCCTTGGCCACTACTGGTATCGGCGACCAGGAATTCGGCCTTGCCCGCATAGTCCGAACGCACGGCATCGGCCAGCGTCATCAATTCGAGGCTCTGCACCGAGTCCTTATTGTGGATCAGAACCACGACATTGCCGCCCTGGCCGATTCTGGAAAGGTCATCGCTGAACCCGCGCGGCAGCATGACTGCCGCGAAAGCCAGACCGGCGAGGATCACCGCGACGGTGATCAGGCCGGTGCGGAAAGTAGTGCGGACCGGGGCTTCGCTCATCGATGCGCCGTCGAACCCGTTGCCGACGCGTCGCCCCCGCCGCCCTCGGCCAGCTTGAATTCAAGATGCCGCTTCACAGCCGGCCATTCCTGCGCGATCACGGAAAACACCACGGTATCGCGCAGGCTGCCGTCGGCGTAGCGTTGGTGGCTGCGCAAAATGCCGTCCTGCTTGGCGCCCAGGCGCTCGATCGCGCGGCGACTGGGAAAATTGAAAAAGCCGGTGCGGAATTCGACCGCGATGCACTTGAGCGTCTCGAACGCATGCGTGAGCAGCATGAGCTTGCATTCGCTGTTGAGCGGCGTGCGCTGCACCGACCTGGCATACCAGGTGGAGCCGATTTCGACGCGGCGGCTTTTCGCATCGATGTTCATGTAAGTCGTCATGCCTACGATTTTCTTGCCCGTCAGACTGCGTACCGCGAAGGGCAGCATCGAACCGGCCTGCTGCAGGGCGAGCCTGCGCTCGATCTCCTCGCGCATGCCTTCGGGCGAGGGAACCGCGGTGTACCAGAGCTTCCACAGATCGCCGTCGCGCACGGCTGCGACCAGGCCGTCGTGATGGTCAAAGGCCAGCGGTTCCAGCGCCGCGTGGCGGCCGCTGAGGGTGACGGCTTGGGTGAAGGCGGTCATAGCGGTTTCTTCGTTTTGCGGTTGTGCAAACATATCACAACTGCGCAGGGAACCTCTGATGGGTTCGCGACCCGCGGCGCGCCAACGCAGCTGACAATGCTATCCTAGCCGTGCACGCACGAGGAGGACAGATGAACCAACAGGACATTCGCGCCGCAGCCGGCATACTGCTGCGGCACTGGCAGCAATCCAGGCGGTTGCAGGAATTGCCGGCGCAATGCCGCCCGCAAACGCGCGCCGAAGGCTATGCGATCCAGGCCGAGGTGGCGAGGCAATCGGGCCAGCGCATCGTCGGCTGGAAGATCGCCGCGACCAGCAAGGCCGGGCAGCGGCATATTCAAGTTGACGGTCCCATCGCCGGCTGCCTGCTTGCGGCACGCGCGCGGGAAAGCGGCGCGCGCATCGCGCTCGACGGCAACAACATGAAAGTCGCCGAAGCCGAGTTTGCCTTCCGCATGGGCGCGGACCTGCCCAAACGCGCCGAAGCCTACGGCGTCGAAGAAGTGCTCGCCGCGGTCGCTACGCTGCATACCGCGATCGAAGTGCCCGATTCGCGCTACGAGGACTTCACCCGCGTGGGCGCGCCGCAACTCATTGCCGATGTCGCCTGCGGCTGCTGGTTTGTCATCGGCCCGGAGGTGAGCGCCGACTGGCGCGCGCGCGACCTGGTGCAGCACAGCGTTTCGGCCTGGCGCAACGGCGCGCTTGCCGGGCAGGGCTCCGGCGCCAATGTGCTGGGCGATCCGCGCGCCGCGCTCGCCTGGATCGCCAACGAGCTGTGCACTTACGGCGACGGTTTGCGCGCCGGCGACGTGGTGATCACCGGCACCTGCCTGACGCCGGTGCCCGTCGAGATAGGGGACAGCGTCAAAGTGGATTTCGGCGAGTT
>JACZJU010000161.1 GCA_014860395.1 Burkholderiales bacterium
TCGACCGAAGAGGAAAAGCAATCGCAACTCAAACGCCTGCGCGAGTTCAAGGCGCGGCACCAGGACGAGTCCGGCCCCATGCTTGCGCGCCTGCAGCAGGCGGTGATCGCCAATCAGAACGTGTTCGAGGTGCTGGTGGACGCGGTGCGGTGTTGTTCGCTTGGGCAGATCACCAATGCGCTGTTTGAGGTTGGGGGGCAGTATCGGAGGAGTATGTAGTATCGTGCCATGCGACGAATTTCCCTTTTTTCGAAACGCCAGAGTCTCCTCGGCCGCAGTCAGGCATGGCGCGCTAGCCTATCTTCCAAACGCGGGTGCAGTTGAGTTGGGAGGTGCTCCAATGTGAAGCTCTCCCAAACACTAAATTGACCTTTCGTAAGAAGAACCTTTCTAGCTCGACAAAGCAGCACCCGATTGCCGTTCGCTGCGGTAAATTTGCTGTCTCGATCGCGTAAGATCGCCTCAAGAGATCGCGAATAGTCTAGTTCGCAATCTCATGCCGTAGATGTCCAGGTACGTAATATCTAATCCGGCGCGCTAGATGCATGATCGGTTTTATCGTCTTTAACCTCATGCATCCGCGCAAATCCACGTGCCGCAGGTTTTTAAGGCCCGCTAAGCCGCTAATATCCTCAAGCGCGGAGCAGCCATTCAAAGATAGCCAACTCAGTTCTTTCGAGTTTGATAGGAAGGACACGTCTGACAGCGATTTCCAATTCGTTAGAAATAACTGGGCAAGCATTGGCAGCGACCCGAGAAGTACGAGATCGAGCTGGGGGCAATCGCGGACAACTTGGAGAGTTATAAGATTCTTAAAATCCCTAAGGTCTAAAGACGGGATTGGTGGCGCCAATCGAAGCACGCTAAGTTTCGGCATGGGGTCAAGGACCTCCCCCTCACTTTGGCTGCAGGCAGCGAGCGTTAAGCTCCCAAGACTTGCAATATTGCTAAGTTGCCTGACTCCCGAAATTGAAAGAGCATAGCATTGCAAAATTTCCAGCGACTGAAGATGTACGAGGTCGCTGCAATCTACGTTGCCGCGCGTGCTATGCAAGCGAAGCCCCCGGAGTTGGGGCAATAGAGCGAGACGATCTACATTACTATTTATTATCTCCACCTTGGAGATGTTGCGTAGGTGTTCGATGCCATCTAAAGACGAAGCGTTCCGAATAACTAGATACTCATTGGAGGGAGTACTTGGTGATAATACCTGCTTAACATATTCGGTTCGATCAAATCTATCCCAAGCCTTTACCAGCTCAGCACGGACCGTACGCCGCTCGTCATTTCTAAAACTTCGTAGTGCCACAAACGCGGATTCACTTGCGACGAGCCCCAACGTTCGGATACAGCACGCACTAACTAAAGCGGTCAGTTTCTTCGAATGAAGGTACGGAACCGAAAGATCGCCAGCGGACGCGAGCGCATTTGCATCGGACAAGGATTTTGGGGGAACTAGCTTTCTCACACGTCGCTGAACTTCACTCCTAATCTCTGGCTCAAGAGTTAAAGCGGTCTCCAAACAGGCAACTGCGATCAAGTGTAATCTGTGCCTCAGGTGGGGTTTGCGATCTCCTTCGGCAATTAACGCCTTAAGAAGTTCTTCACGGTCCTCTTTCTTAGCGAGCCCAGCGGACAAGATTAAGACTTCTCGCCAATTGTCAATGGCAGCATTCCCAATAAGTACGCCAATGTTCCCTTGCTCAACTGCCGATTTTGCCGCCAGAAATTCCTGGAAGGTTCGATGTGAAAAATCTATCTCTCCATGAATCGGTTGTCTTATCAGCCCGCTTCTTTCCACCAGTAGCCGTACCACTTTATCCGGCGTGCTGTTGGCGGGCAGATTGAGCATAAACTTCAATGTTCGACCAATCCGTTCCTCGCACTTTGCAAGTGACACTGAGCTCCAACCATTCTCAATTAACCAGTAGGCAAAATCTTCGAGTATCAATCGTTTTTGGGGCAGCGTAAGCGCCGGGAGATCTTGAATGCGGATTCGTCGCTCTATGTCGCGCCTATCGATAAGCGCGTCAACGCAAATCTGATAAAGCTCAAGTCGGCTCGACGGTATCTGCTCGCGCCGTTCCCGGTGTAGCGCACAGAG
Source organism: Burkholderiales bacterium (assembly GCA_014860395.1). Lineage (GTDB taxonomy): Bacteria > Pseudomonadota > Gammaproteobacteria > Burkholderiales > SG8-39 > 2-12-FULL-64-23. Next base: position 2,105 of record JACZJU010000161.1, read on the forward strand.
CATCGCGCACAAAAGCGGCGTAGTTGCCAAATTCCGGATCGCACGATTTGAATCTACAGCACGCTTGAATGCTGCGGCCAGACCGGGCAACTCCTCGCGAAGGGTGGCATCGGTAAGCTCCGCGGCTACAGCGTTATGCCAATGATCAACAAAGGCGTCAATATCGGCCTTCTCCATCGGCAGCAATTCTGCCTCTGCAAAACCTGCTTCGTCCAACCAGCTATTGGAAATGGCTATTGGTCGGGATGTGACAATGAATACAACATCCGGAAAGGTTTTCACGAGTTCCAGGAGCCATGTTTTTACATTGTTCCGCTGTTCTTGCGGCAACTCATCGACGCCATCTACCAATATCAATGCGCGGCCCGCTTTTAGCAATCGATGTACCCACCCTTGCGGACATATTCCTGCCAATAGAGGTGCAGTTAATGCGGTAAATGCTTCAGGCTGCGGAAGGGGCTTTTCGCTAAATTCGCGCAGTCTGATAAGAAACGGGACGAAGTCGTTCCAGGCTTTGTAGTGACTATCGAACTCCTTACGAGCACTCTTTACCGCAATCCATTGTAGTAGGGTGGTCTTGCCAGCACCTGCTTGGCCCCGGAGGACCCAGCGACGACATGACCCGAGCGCGTGATCCACAGATAGCACGCGCCGGTCAGATGCGTCCGGATCAGCAGTAATTGCAATATCGGCGGGCTCCTCCAATGGAGCTTCTTCTGCGGATGTAATTAGCCCATCCGTCTGCTCATTTGTGAGATCAAGCGAATTCGTTTCGATTTGGAGAGAAATATACGCCACGCTTAGCTTATGCTTCCGACTCGCAGGCGGAAGGTCAATACCATAGAGTTCTATTTCATCTAGTCGGCGCGCCACTGTACGCCGGTAATCGCTCTCGAATTGCGCGAGTTCAATTTCTGGGTTGTGTTTTGCGACTTCCGTTCTAATGGTCTCTACTTCCTGAAGCACTCTAGAAACCAAACTGTAAATTTCAGTTTCCCGCTTTAGGATTTCGCCAATCCCTTTTTCCATAAACGTCGGGAGTTGAGTGGCGATGTCAACAATGTTTTGAGCGACGTCACCAAGAATGCGCAGAAACAGCTCAGTTTCTGCTGCGTCGAATTGGTAGGAGCTGCGTGCCCTTGAGTCCTGAAAGCAGATAAACAGCTCATGCGGGTCGAGATCAATTGAAAGAAGCAGCGCCGGATTAATTGTGGTGCGGTTAATTGTGTCACCGACTTCAATTGCAATGGATTCAATTGCTCCAGGATCGAATCGGGAGCCTTCCATTTCGAAGACCGGAATGAGGCTTTCGGCAATATCTTCGCCAATTCTTTCGAACAGGCGCGCTGCCTTCTTGCGTTCGACTTGATCCTTCAGTTTTGGAGCCAGGAAATCGATTACCGCGGTCGTTGCATCGGAAACCAGGGAGTGATCCTTGCACCATATCTTGATAACCGATTTCGCTATCGCGGGCCCCAGCGAAAGCGCTAGTGTCTCAGTCAGCATTACCCCTCCCGCGCGATCACGCGCCCTTGATTCCGTGAATTGTCAACATTTCGGAATTTGTCGAAACTGGCTACAAGAAAACCAATAATTCGTATTATGCGACCTAATGCGCGAAAGTAAAATTGGAGACAAAGCAGACAAAAGGGGTCAAAGTGAGCTGACCCCAGCTGCACACTGTCTTTGCCCCCTTTGGGTTCCAGAGTTCTCAAATGCGCCGGCTGCGAATCACTTGGCTAAAGTCTGGATCCTCAAAGAAACCGGGAAAGTACTGCGCCAGTACGCGAGGTTTCCTTCGGCCGACTACAAGGCTGAGTAGTGCCAAGTGCGATAGCTCCTGAACGCTCAAACCTGTAATTCGGGCGTACTTCTTCATCAAGCCTTGTATGGCACCACTCCTTATTTCGCGTGCGAGCACGAAGCCTTTTCTAATTCCCGCTGATTTCAGTGCTCCGACCATTTGTGCCGCGACAGCAAATGACAGTGCTCTCTCGCCGTCTTCACCGAGTACCCAACCTGGCCCTGGGTGAAGGATTGACATCAAAGCGATCATTCGCGTCGTATCCAACTCTTCGCTCAACTCTTCTCCAGCTCTATATTTGGAAATATAGATGGAAATTAGACGATCGCGAAAAGTGCGAAGCGCCTCAAATTCCGTATCCAGCAATTCCAGAGTGCCGGCCAATGCCGCGAAGCGACGGGTTGGTTCGAGCGGATAATCAATTTTCGACTTATATCGAAGCTCATGCTCGATTGAGGCCCACGAGTGGTCCAAAAGGCTTCGTACTTGAATTTCAAACCAAGTACTTCCTAGCAGTTGAAACCCGGGCTGAGAAGCACTCAACGAATCCGTTTGAACGATCAAATGTACTGACCGATATCCGAACTGTGTGGGTTTCAGTTCCACACGCTTGTCTATTGAACGACGATCATCTACGCGCAATCGCGGCGAATCCCTTAGCGCGTTAATTGCAAGGTCTACTTCGTCTCGATAGTAGGTAACGACCCGTACTCCGATTAAATCAGTAACGTCTCTTTTCGGGTATTTGTACTTGTGCTCGAAGATCTTGAGGCGCAATGAGTCTACGCTCTTCGCTCGGTGGGTGAGCAACGTTGGATGTAGACCTGCATCGTGCAATATACGTTCAATGAGAACCGCCGCGTTGCTAGCGGCTTGCCTGTAATCAGCAACCCGTGCGGTATAGGTTGAGAGAAATTGCACGACCGGTCCCGGCATCGTTATAACGTTGCGAGAATCAGTTTCTCGATTATTTCTATCCGTGTCTGTCGGGGTCTCAGGTTGTCCGTTTGCCTACTTGCTGCTTCCGCATAACGCGCTGCTTCTCCGCGAGGAGGTTTGGCGCGAAGCTTCGCCTCAAATGCTTTTAGCCTTTCCGATAGAGCGTCTGATTTGGGCCTTGGAAGCTGTCCTTGCTTGCGACAGATTCTGTCAAGCGCACCTACGAGACTGTACAAATCCGTCGGTTTTCGCAAGAAGGTCTTCTCAATTTCGGGTATATATTTCTCGATCCAAGCTAGACAATTCTCCAGATGCTTTCGGATATGCCGCGCTTCGGGAAACGCTTCGCTATAGGTGTCGTAGTAGAGGTCGACGGACGCCTTTTTGTCTTGTGGCCCTTCAATGAGCAAGATAACTAGCTCCGCGCAAAGTTCCCGATCACGCATACGAGTTTGCTGGGTTGCCGTGAAAAGCTTATGGTTGCTCCAGAATTCGAGTTTCGAAAGTGCGACTACAAAATCGGCGAATTGCCCTGGCTTGGTCGCGTGCCGAATCTCTTGAGGATTCGCTCGCACGACGTATTTATTCATCCTCTTGAAGATATCCCGCGTATCCGTATCGGAATATCCGACCAGCTCATCGATAACAAGCTGGTGATCCAGAATCGAGCGTTTTGCTGACTCCGCAAGCTCCGAGAAGTATCGTCCTTTTGCTGACCCTTTTGATTCGACTAGGCGGAATCCATCCTCTAGAAATTCAATAATAGCCCTAAGGCGCTGTTGACCATCGACGACGTAGTACGTGACGAGTCCGTGGCGGGGTGAGGTTGCGCGTTGAAAGAAGAGCAGGGGAACTGGGCGCCCGGCTAGCAACGTATCGATAAAGTACGCTTTGGCCTTTCGAGGCCACACACTATTTCGCTGGAACTCCGGCTGGAGAATCAATTGTTCTCCTTTGTAAAGGTTATAGAGATTTTCGACTGTGCGGGTAACGGCTGTTCGCTGCATTTTGGCCCCCTTGGCAACTCAGTTGGCTGCGGCTTTCGGTAATAGTGCGGCATCAGTGGTTGGCGCGTCAATCCAGAACCCAACCGCAGACCAAAGGGATCAGAGACGAATTGCTTCTGACGTTCAGCCGCTACCGTGTTCTAGCCCGATAGTTGCCCGACAAGATAGGCAACTATTCGTGCCCTATCAAGCCGGCTTGTCGGCGGACTGAATGTCCGCGTGGGCGCGGTCGAATTCCCAGACGGCTTCAAAGCCCATCAAACGGCTGAACGCTTCGAATTCGTACAGATCGCCCGGGGCGGTCCGTCTTTGCGCAGCGCGCCGTGTGCACGTTCGAGGGCGTGGCCCGCGGCCAGAAAAGCCGTGCCGGGAAAGATTGCTATCTTGGAACCCATTTTGAAACGCTGCGTACGCTTGCACGGCTCAGGAATAGCTGCGCAAGCGCTGCGAGAATTCCTCCAGGGACCGGATTCCGCTCGTCTCCGCCCGTCGGCACCAGTCCTGGAGTTGTGCCACGAGTTGCTCGCGCGTTGCGGTGGAGCGCCCCCACAGTGTTGCCAGTTCGCGGCGCATGACAATCATGGTCTGCAGGGCACGCGAGCGCGGCAGTATTTCAGCGAGGCGTTCGCGCTCGGGTTGGTGCAGCATTTTCTCGTTGCGATTCAGCCACGGTTCCACGCTGCGCAATCGTTGCGCGTCCTCGGGTGAAGCCTGTTTCAGCTTGCCGAGTTCCTCGGCATAGGTGCGCTTGAGGTATCTGGCGTATTTCGCCAGTACGTCGTAGCGGCAGGCGATGACCGCCTGCAGGGTCGCCGGGTCGGGCGTCGGTTTCGGCGCGCTGAAATGCGGCACCGGTGCGACGTGCTTGACCTGCGCCAGGCCAAGCACCTCGAGCACCCGGATGTAGAGCCAGCCGATGTCGAACTCATACCATTTGCTGGAGAGCTTGGCCGAAGTGGGGTAGGCGTGGTGGTTGTTGTGCAGTTCCTCGCCGCCGATGAATATGCCCAGCGGCGAGATATTGCGGCTCGCATCGGGCGTGGACCAGTGGCGGTAACCCCAATAGTGACCGACGCCGTTGATGACGCCCGCCGCCCAGAACGGAATCCACGCGATCTGCGCCGCCACGAGCAGCACACCCGGCACGATGCCGAACAGGTACACGTCGAGTACGCCCGTCAGCATCAGTCCGAGGCGCGTGAATTTCGAGTAAACGTTCCGCTCGATCCAGTCGTCGGGCGTGCCCTGGCCGTAACGTTCCAGTGTTTCCGGTTTATTGGCTTCCTTGACGTACAGAAATACCCCGCCCCACAGCACCCGGTTGAGGCCCAGGATCTGCGGGCTGTGCGGGTCTTCGGCTGTGTCGCATTTGGCGTGGTGCTTGCGGTGAACTGCCGCCCATTCCTTGGTCACCATGCCCGTGGTGAGCCACAGCCAGAGCCTGAAAAAGTGGCTCACGGCCGGATGCAGCGCGAGCGCATGGTGTGCCTGGTGCCGGTGCAGGAACACCGTCACTGCGACGATGCTGATGTGCGTAAGGGCCAGCAGCAGAAGCACCAGGCCCCACCACGGCAAATCGAACACGCCAGAGAACAGGTCGGGACGCATATGCATTCCCCCGGGTCGTCGAAAAAAGCATAACCCGGCCCGTCTCGTGCGTCGTGACTATGGTCAAACTCAAGCGTCGCATTGCGTCCGGTTTCCGTCCCGGGGCGAGCGACGTCGTGGGGGCGCGCCCAGGGCGCCAGGCGCCTGCGGTAGGCGTGGCCGCGGGCGCCTACTTGCCTTTATTCGGATTGATCAGGTACTTCGCCCCCGTCGCGCGCTTGCCGTACACCGCGATCTCATCCAGCTTGAGTGCGTCCGCCAGCGAAATCTCCTCTTAGTGTAGTGGCTCGCAAAAGTCGTCTTGAGTTCGGCAACCACGCGCTCCCTGAGCTTTTGCGCGCCGGCCGGACCGATCCTTTGCATGACCGGCCACAGCAGCCAGCCGCCGCCGCGCCCAGGAAGCTGTTGAAACCGTCTGCCTGACCGTCCGCGCGCCTGGACCGGCGCGATCGATGACAATCGTCAACATCTACCCGCCTCGGGTCTCTTAATCTGCCTATCGGGTATTGCCGGTCCGCACTCCGGCGCCGCGTACGTTTTTCCCCGCGCCCGACCCCGCACCACTTTCCGCGTTCGGGCGCAGAGGCAGCAGAACGCGTTGCGCCGGCCGCAGCCGGGAAGGAAGCAACACGAATCCACAAGGAGCATGCAATGATGAAACGGACACTGATCGCATCAGTTCTCACCGCCGCCCTGTTCCTGCCCGCAGCTGTTGCCGGCGCGGCCGACCAGCAGCAGATCTACGGCAGCCAGCTCATGACCCAGCAGGAGCGCAACGAATATAGCGCCAGGATGCGCGCGGCGAAGACCGCCGCGGAGCGCGAGCAGATTCGCCTGGAACACCACGCGCAGATGACGGAGCGCGCCAGGGCGCGGGGTATGACGCTGCCCGACGAGCCATCGGGCAGAGGTCGCGGCGGTCCGGGGATGGGGCAGGGTGGCGGTATGGG
>JACZJU010000162.1 GCA_014860395.1 Burkholderiales bacterium
GACGATGTGGTGCGTCGCGGGTCCGCCCGGGCAAATCACCATCAGCACGTCGCAGTCGCGCGCCATCTCAGTAAGGCTGGCGTAGTACTTGTGCGCGACCCCCGCCTGCGGCTTGCGCCCGTGATAGGCGATATGCATGCCGAAGGCTTCGGCGCGCTTGGCGATGGCTTTGCCGATGCGGCCGTAGCCGAGTATGCCCATGGTCCTGCCGCCGACTTTATGCCCGAACGGAAACGCGCTGTTGAGCCAGCTGCCGGCGCGCACGTAGCGATCGCCCATGCTGATGCGCCGCAAGGTTGCGACCGTCAGTCCCATGGCAAGGTCGGCGACGCATTCGTTCAGCACATCGGGCGTATTGGTGACGACCAGGCCGCGTTGCTTGGCCGCGGCAACGTCAATTTTATCGACGCCGACGCCGACGTTGGCGATGATTTCGAGCTTCGGCAGAGCATCCATCAGCTTGGCGTCAGCGCCGTAAGGGCCGAAGCATTGGATGCCGCGGATTCGATCGCGCACCTGCGCAAGCAGGGCCGGCTTGTCCGTTGCGCGCCAAAGCAAATGGACCGTAAAATCGCGTTGCATAGCCTCCAGGGATGCGGGATACATCGGCCCGACAGAAAGAATTTCGACATCCTTCATGATTTGAACTTGGCGCGGAGTTTCTCGGATTCGCGCGCGAGCAGGCCCACGTCGGCGCCGACTGCGACGAACAGGCAGCCAAGCTCGAGGTAACGGCGCGCGTCAGCTTCCACCGGAGCCAGGATGCCGGGCGCCTTGCCCGCCTTGCGGATGCGTTTTATCGCATCGTCGATCGCCTGCTGCACTTCGGGATGCGGGATGTTGCCCAGGTGGCCCAGTCCCGCGGACAAGTCGGCGGGGCCGATGAACACGCCGTCGACGCCGTCGGTGTTGGCGATGGCTTCGAGGTTGTCCAGTCCCTGCCGGGTTTCCACCTGCACCAGCACGCACAGCTCTTCCTCGGCGCGCTTGAAATAATCCTTGACCCGGCCGAACCGCGTCGCGCGCGTGGTGCCGGCGACGCCGCGCACGCCGCGCAGCGGGTAGCGCGTGTAGGCAACGGCGTTGGCGGCTTCCTCGGCGGTCTGCACGTAGGGAACCAACAGTGTCTGCACGCCGGCGTCGAGAAAGCGCTTGATCAGCACCATGTCGTTCCATGCCGGGCGCACGATGGGCGTGGTCGGATAGGCCGAGGCCGCCTGCAGCTGCGTCACCACATTCTCCAGGTCGTTGGGCGAGTGCTCGGTGTCGAGCAGCAGCCAGTCGAAACCGGAGCCGGCGATGACCTCGACGCTGTAATGGGACGACAGGCTGGACCATAGCCCGATCTGCGGTTTGCCCGCCTTGATGCCGTGCTTGAATTGATTGACTGGCAGTTCCATGTTTTCTCCGGGAGTGTGAGCTTGGTTTTGTTCAAAGCGCCGAACGAATCGCCGTTCGGCAGGTTCAGAAATCGCAGCCGCGCTGCCGCAGGGACTCGTCGACCCAGCGGCGGTCGGCCTTGCCGCTGGCGATGGACTTCAGGATCGCGGTTTCCTTGGCGAGCTGCGCTTTGGCCAGCGCCAGCAATTCCTCTGCGTGCGCGAGCGGCACTGCGACCACGCCGTCAGCGTCGCCGACGATGATGTCGCCGGGTTGCACCACCATTCCGTCCAGGGCGACCGGCACGTTGATCTCGCCCGGGCCGTTCTTGTACGGACCGCGGTGGGTGACGCCGCAGGCGTACACCGGGAAACGCCTGGACGCGATCTCGGCCGAGTCGCGGATCGAGCCGTAGATGACCAGGCCGGCCACGCCGCGCTTCTCGGCGAGGCTGGACATGATGTCGCCGATGATGGCGCAGGTCAGGACGCCGCCGGCATCGACCACGATCACGTCGCCCGGGGCGGCCATGTCGATGGCCTTGTGCACCATGAGGTTGTCGCCGGGGGCGACCTTGACCGTAAGCGCTGGCCCGCACAGCTTGCCGCTCTTGTGCATCGGCCGCAGCGCCGCGCCGCCGGCGACCAGGCGGTTCATGTTGTCAGACAGGTGCGCGGTCACCATTGCCGAGAGCGCTTTGACCAGGCGCTTGGCCGGACGCGCCGGCATGGGCAGAATGCGAAAACCGAGATTGGGCATGATACGACTCCGATTGAGGATGGGTAGGTGGGGAGGGGGGCGAAAAGTCGGCGGCCGGCTTGGCGCGCTCGGCTATAGAGGCGAGAACGAGGTCGAGCGCAGGATGCGGTTTTCCATGTGCTCCATGTAGCCGGCCTCGGCGTTCATCTTGAGGTAGGCCTGCCATCCGGGGTCCTGCTGCATCGCGTTGCGCTTCGTCTCGCGCTCGGCCATGTCGGCGTAGGCCCAAAGATGGATCACCTGGTTGAGCGGCCCGACTTCGGTGGTGGTGAATACCACCGGTTTACCCACGTAGCGCAACTGGATCGGATAGGCGTGCTTCTCGTACATCGCGAGCCAGGCGTTTTGCATGCCGGGTTTGAACGTGTAAATGCGCAGGTCGAAAATCATCGTGGCTCCTGGAGGCGGATGGCGAAATCTGTAGCCTGGGTGATGGGACTGTCGTGCGGAAATGAATCGAGGGTATGAGATTGTCCGGCATGATACCAGCCAATAAGTTGGACGGCATGGCCGCGCGCCGCCGGCGTAAATTTTCTCCGAACAAGTGCCGCCACAGATACAATTGGTGGCGTTCGCAGCGGCGAAGCGGCGCAAGCGCGCCGCGAGGACACCGACCGTGGAGTCGGCTCGCGCGCGCCAATGTTTTGACAGAGTCAACGACCCGACCATCTGACCGGAGGAACCACAGACCATGCTTTCCAAAGCCGACCGCAGCAAGGCCGCGAAAATCCTGCTCGCAGCCGAGAAGGAGCGCAAGCCCGCGCTGCAGCTCTCCAAGACCTTCCCCGACATCACCATCGAGGACGCGTATGCGATCCAGAGCGAGGTGACCAGGGCCAAGGTCGCCGACGGCCACAAGGTGCGCGGCCACAAGGTGGGCCTCACGTCCAAGGCGATGCAGCAATCGTCCCAGATCGACGAGCCGGACTACGGCCACTTGATGGATTACATGTTCATCCCCGACGGCGCCAAGATTCCGTTCGAGCGCTTCATCGTGCCGCGCGTCGAGATCGAACTCGCCTTCGTGCTCGGCAAGCCGTTGAAAGGTCCGGGCGTCGAGCTGGTGGACGTGCTGCGCGCGACCGAGTACGTGGTCCCGGCGATCGAGATCATCGACGCGCGCGTGCAGAATCCGCGCAAGATTTTCGACACCGTTTCCGACAATGGCGCGGCCGCCGGGATCATCATGGGCGGACGCCCGGTGGGCCCGATGGACATCGACTTGCGCTGGGTCAGCGGCCTGTTGTGCAGGAACTCGGAAATCGAGGAAACCGGCGTGGCCGCCGGCGTGCTCGGCCATCCGGCGATGGGCATAGCCTGGCTAGCCAATAAAGTGGGCACGTTTGGCACCACGCTCGAGCCCGGGCACGTCGTGCTCGCCGGCTCCTTTACCCGCCCGGTATGGGCGCAAAAAGGAGATACCCTGCGCGCCGACTTCGGCACGCTCGGCTCCATCTCGTTCCAGTTCGTCTGAGCGCCGGCGGATTTCGCGCGCGGCGCGACTCCGGCGCGCGTCAGAACACCCAGGGAATGAACCGCCGCACCCGCTTCGCGTAGGCGGCGTAATCCGGGAAGACCGCTCGCAGGAAGCGCTCTTCCAGCATCACCTTGGCCAGCAGCACCAACGCCAGCGCCAACCAGCATGCGATTTTCCATGCATCGGCGTAGGCGAGGACTTCCGCTGCCGCGAACAGCAGCACGGCGGAATACATGGGATTGCGTACATATCGGTAGGGGCCGCCGGTCACCAGTCGTCCCGCGTTTTTCGGCTCGGGCCGGATATTGAAATTGCCGGGGCGGTTGTGGACCAGCGTCCATAGGCCGAGCGCGATCGCGCCTGCCAGCAGCGCGAGCGCCGGCGGCGACCACGCCTGCGGCGTCAACGGCCAGATCAGCCAGCCGATCAGCGCGAATTGCGCGGCGACCAACAGGCGACCGGTTAGTGCGATTCGGGACATGTCAGACCGCCTCGGACGTCAACAAATCAATATCCCGCGGCAAGTGTCGTATTGCTTCGGGTAGATCCAGGTGAGCACGAGGGGAGGCGTCCCCTCGTATTGTTTCGCTCAAAGCACGTAGAATACTGGCTAAGCCGGAATCGTTCCAGGCTGTCGTTCTGCATCCGTTATCGAAAGCACCCATGGCCCAATACGTCTACACCATGCGCCGCGTCGGCAGAGTCGTGCCGCCCAAGCGCTACATTCTCAAGAACATTTCGCTCAATTTCTTTGCCGGCGCCAAGATCGGCGTGCTCGGACTGAACGGCTCGGGCAAGTCTACACTGCTCAATATCATGGCGGGCGTGGACAAGGACTACGACGGCGAGGTGGTCGCCAAGCCCAATATGCGCATCGGCTACCTGCCGCAGGAGCCGCAGCTGGACCCTGACAAGAGCGTGCGCGAAGCGGTGGAGGAAGGCCTGGGCGAGGTGTTCGGCGCGAAAAAGCGCCTGGATGAAGTATACGCCGCCTATGCCGAACCCGACGCCGACTTCGACAAACTCGCCACCGAGCAGGCGGAACTGGAAGCCGTCATTGCCGCCTCGGCCGGCGATAACGTAGAGCATCAGCTCGAGATCGCCGCCGACGCGCTGCGCCTGCCGCCGTGGGATGCGAAAATCGGTCCGCTCTCCGGCGGCGAGAAGCGCCGCGTGTCGCTATGCCGGCTGCTCCTGTCCAAGCCCGACCTGCTGCTGCTGGACGAGCCCACCAACCACCTCGATGCCGAGAGTGTCGAGTGGCTGGAGCAATTCCTGCAGAAATTCCCCGGCACCGTGGTGGCGGTGACCCACGACCGCTATTTCCTCGACAACGCGGCGCAGTGGATCCTCGAGCTTGACCGCGGCTACGGCATACCGTGGGAAGGCAATTACAGTTCCTGGCTGGCGCAGAAGGAAGCGCGCCTCGAGCAGGAGGAGTCGACCGAATCGGCGCGGCAGAAGACCATCAAGCGCGAACTCGAATGGGTGCGGCAGAACCCGAAGGCGCGCCAGGCGAAAAGCAAGGCGCGCCTTGCCCGTTTCGACGAGCTCTCCTCGCACGATTACCAGAAACGCAACGAGACGCAGGAGATTTTCATCCCGGTGGCCGAGCGCCTGGGCGACGCCGTGATCGAGTTCAAGAACGTGAGCAAAGGCTATGGCGAGCGCCTGCTGATCGACGATCTCTCGTTCCAGGTTCCGGCCGGCGCGATCGTCGGCATCATCGGCCCCAACGGCGCGGGCAAGTCCACGCTGTTTCGCATGATCACGGGCAAGGAGAAGCCCGGCAAGGGCGAAGTGGTGATCGGCCCGACGGTGAAAATGGCCTACGTGGACCAGTCGCGCGAAGCGCTGGAGGGTGACAAGACGGTGTTCGAGTACGTCGCAGGGGGCGCCGACGTGCTCAATGTGGGCAAGTTCGAAATGCCCTCGCGCGCCTATCTCGGCCGCTTCAATTTCAAAGGCACCGACCAGGGCAAGAAGGTCGGCAATCTCTCCGGCGGCGAGCGCGGGCGGCTGCACCTGGCCAAAACGCTGATCGCCGGCGGCAACGTGCTGCTGCTCGATGAACCGTCGAACGACCTCGACGTGGAAACCCTGCGCGCGCTGGAAGACGCGCTGCTGGAATTCGCCGGCAGCGTGCTGGTGATATCGCATGACCGCTGGTTTCTCGACCGCATCGCCACCCACATCCTCGCTTTCGAGGGCGAGTCCAAGGTGAGCTTCTTCAGCGGCAACTACCAGGAATACGAAGCAGACAAGGTGAAGCGCCTCGGAGAAGAGGCGGCCAAGCCGAAACGCATACGTTACAAGCCGCTGAAGTAGTCAGGCCTGGCGGCTCGAGTCGCAGCTGCTGCCGCCTCTGATCTCACATCTTGCGCGGACGGCGTCCCGTCCGCGCGGATCGGCGCTTGTACGCGGAGGTAAAGCGTGTCCGCGCACAAGCGCCGATCTTGAATGAAAACCCCGGCCGTGCTTGGTTTTCATCAATAACCGTGTTTTCCGCGCGGACACGCTTCACCTCCGCGTGGAAAACACGGTTGGCGCGCGATAGCGCGCAAAGTCGACAGACCAAGCCCGCCAGATACTTCCCGCTGTGCCCACTGTGATGTCAGAACCTGCGCGGACGGCGTCCCGTCCGCGCGGATCGGCGCTTGTACGCGGAGGTGAATTCAGATCGGCGCGAGATGCGCCGAGAACTCGATGATCCCCGCGGGGTCTTCGGAGAACGGCCGCCCGAGCAGGATGGCGCCGGAGCCGCGCAACATCGTTTCCTCGCCTACGATATGCACCGTGTCGCCGCCGCTGAACTGGACGTATGTGCCTGCGCTGCTGCGATCGGAGATGAAGAACTTGCCCAATTGATATTCGACGATTGCGTGCCGCTCCGCGGCAAATTCGTCGCGGACCACGATGGCGCAGGTCTCGCCGCGGCCGAGGCTGGCGCTCATGCTTCGATCGCTGAGTTTGAATTCCTGATCGAGATAGCGCAGAACCAACTGCTCCTGCAGGCCCTCGGGTTTGCGATGGGCGGGGTTGCCGACGCGGACAAGGTCGCTGTCGTCGGCCCGCCATCCGATCTGGAACAGATCGAGCTGCGCCTGTCTGCCTTTGATGCTGGCGCGCCGGATATGGCGCGCTTTATGGCGCAGATCCGGCGGCAGCGCGTCGACGGCGGCCTGGGTCGCGAGTATCTGGCGTGCGCGCGCCACTTCGGTGATGCGCGCGGCCACGTTGACCACGTCGCCGTGCACGTCGTTCGCCTCGCGCAGCACCTCGCCATAATTGAATCCGATGCGAACGTACATCGGCGTGTCGCCCCCGGGGCTGCCGTTTTCCACCGCGTCCTGCATGTCGCAGGCGGCGCGCAACGCCGCTTCGGCGTCGGGAAAGCTGCACATGATTTCGTCGCCTATGGTCTTGATCAGCGTGCCGCGATGCGTCGCCAGCTTGGCGGTCATTACGCCGAGGCAGCGCACCACCATCTGGCGCGCGACCACGTTACCCAGCGTTTCGTAGAGAGTGGTGCTGCCGCTGATATCGGCGAACAGGATTGCCAGTTCTTCGATCTGCTGTGGGATGGTCGGCATGCTGCCCTAGGATGATGGTTCGTTATTCTATAGTGCCGGTTTGTGCTTATGGCGGCGCCAGCGGCTAATGTTACTATCAACCGCCAAAGCGTTCCGCCATTCGTGGCGTAGCGGGAGAATATACGAGAATAAAGCGGGCGCGTCCACGCCTGCGGTTATGCCGGGACGGGCCGGCGGTAACCCGAAAGCGCACTAAATAGCGCACCAGACGGAGGGGAGGAGATGCAGCAGACTATCCTGATGGCCGTGTTGGCGACCATGGTCTACGCCGTGTCGCTGGATCTGCGGGTGGAGGATTTCCGCTATGTCGCGCGCCATCCGCTCGCGGTGGGCGCGGGCCTGGTGGCGCAATTCGTGCTGTTGCCGGCCGCCACGCTGGGCGTCACGCTCCTGCTCGACTTGCCGCCTGCGACCATGGCCGCGATGATGCTGGTGGCGGCCTGCCCCGGCGGCGCATTGTCGAACGTGGTCACTTATTTCGGGCGCGGCAATCTGGCGCTGTCGCTTTCGATTTCGGCGGTCTCGAACGTGCTCGCGCTGGTGTTCACGCCGCTTAACTTCAGCCTGATGATCGCGGCCAACCCGCGCACCGCGGCCTGGGCGCGTGCTATCGACGTAGATCCGCGCGATCTGGTCATCAGCCTGGTGCTGCTGCTGGCGCTGCCGATGAGCGCGGCGCTGCTCACCTCGAATCGCGCGCCGCAGCTGGCGCTGCGCCTGCGCAAACCTCTGGGACGATTTGCGGTGGCGGCGCTGATGCTGTTCATCGTCGGCGCGGTGGCGGCACAGTGGAAGCTCTTCCTGATCGAACTTACGCGCACCTTGCCCATCGTGATCGGCCACAACGCGCTCGGACTGGCCCTGGGCTATGGCGCGTCGGTGCTGGCGCGCCTGAAAGTCGCCGACCGGCGCGCAGTGGTCATCGAGGGCGGAATGCAGAATTCCGGCCTCGCCCTCGGCATCATAGGCGCGCAGTTCAATGCCGACCTGGCGATGGTCGCGGTGGCGGGTTTGTGGGGCATCTGGCACATCGTCTCCGGCGGCTCGCTCGCGCTGCTGTGGCGGCACCTGGACCGGCGCCCCCGTCGCTTCGCACACCAGCCAGTTGACCGCTGAGCGTCGATCCCGGCGCGCCTATCCACGCCCGACGAAGGGCATTTTCGTCGCCATGATGGTCATGAACTGGACGTTCGCGTCCAGCGGCAGCCTGGCCATGTAGAGGATGGCGCTGCCTACGTGCGCCACGTCCATGCGCGGCTCGACCGCGATGGTGCCGTTCGCCTGCGTCACGCCGTTCTTCATGCGTTCGGTCATCTCGGTCGCAGCGTTGCCTATGTCTATCTGGCCGCAGGCGATGTCGTATTTGCGGCAATCGAGCGAGATGCATTTGGTGAGGCCGGTGACCGCATGCTTGGTGGCGGTGTAGGGCGCGGAGTTGGGGCGCGGCGCGTGCGCCGAGATCGAACCGTTGTTGATGATGCGTCCGCCGCGCGGGTCCTGGCTTTTCATGATCTTGATCGCTTCCTGCGAGCACAGGAACATGCCGGTGAGGTTGACGTCCACTACCGCCTTCCATTGCTCGAAACTCAGGTCCTCCATGGGAATCGCCGGCGCGCCCATGCCGGCGTTGTTGAACAGCACGTCCAGCCTGCCCCAGGTTTCGCGCACCTTGCCGAACAGGGCTTTCACCGATTCCGGATGGCCGATGTCCGCGGGCAGGACCAGCGTGTTCGCCGCCGCCGGCCCCGCGTCCTGCGCCGTTTTGTCGAGCAGTTCTTTGCGCCGCCCGACCAGTCCGACGCGATACCCGTCCCCGAGCAGCGCCAGTGCAGCGCTCTTGCCGATTCCGGTGCCGGCGCCCGTTACGATGGCTACTTTGTTTTGTGAACTCATGTTTCAGTCTCCAGTTATCTGATGTTTGCTTGCTGCGCTTCGATCTGTGCTCGCGACACGACGTGCCGCGTTGCTCCGTTAGTTACCGCTAGTCATGGTTATTCTGAATGGCCGGCGCTCATGCGGCAAACAGGCGCGCGCCCTCCAGCAGCAGGCGCACCGCCCCGCTCACCAGCAGCGCCACGCCCACCGACATCGACACCGAGATCAGCGCTTCCTTGCGGCCTATGGTTTTCAGCATCACGGCGAAGGTCGAGATGCAGGGAATGTAGAAGGTCAGAAACAGCAGGAAGGTTGTAATCTGCACCCAGTCGAGGCGGCTGCCGACCTCGAAGGTCCCGAGCGCCTGGTAGATCATCAGCAGCGACAACTCCTTCCTCAGCACGCCGAACAGGATGGGCACGCCCAGCACCACCGGCAGGCCCAGCCACCACGCAGTCACCGGCGTGAACACGGTATTGATCGCGGTATCGGCGCCGACATGGTGGAGCAGGGCCAGCAGCACGCTGCCCCCGACCAGCAGCGGGGTGACGATGGTGAGTATGTCCTCGGTCCGCGCCCAGGTTTCGGCGAGCATCGAGCGCCATTGCGGCAGCGCATAGGGCGGAATTTCCTGCACCTGCCCCGGGCCGAAAGCGAGCCGGTCGCGGGCAAGCAGCCGGCCCATCAGCGCCACCACGACGATGGTCAGCGCGAATATGGCGAACACACCGCTGCCGCCGAGGTATTTGCCGGCGAGCGCAAGAATGATGGCCGAGCGTGCCGAACAGGGAACGAAAGTGATCAGCACCGAGGCGACCACCCGCTCGCGGCCGCGGGTGACTTTCGCCGCGGCCGAGATCGCCGGAACATTGCAGCCCAGGCCGGTGAGAAAGGGCACAGCGACGCCGCCGTGCAGCCCTATCTTGTGAAACCCGCGATCGACGACGAAGGCGATGCGCTGCATTACGCCGGCTTCCTCCAGCGCCACCAGCAGCAGCACCAGCGGCAGCATATAGGGCACGACAATGCCGACCAGGCCGATCAGGCCGTCGCTCACGGCGCGGCCAATGACGCCGCCGGTCGAAGTCGGCTGCCAGCCAGAGATCGCATCGACCAGGCGCGCCGCGGTCATGGAGTCGAGCCAGGCGCTGACCTCGAACACCATGAACAGCACGGCGGCGAACACCGCCAGGCTGCCGATCAGGCCCCACTGCGGATGCAGGAACAGTTCGTCCAGCCAGTAGCGCCAGCCGCGGCCTTCGTGCGGAGCGCCCATGCGCGTGCTGGCTTCGAACAGGGTGGCGGCGCGATGATGGCGGTCGGCATGCAACTCCTCTTCCAGCGGCCGCGGCAGTTTGCCCGCGGCCTCGCTGCGCAATTGCTGCAGTTGCGGCAGCAACTGCGGGAAGTGCTGGCCCAGCTCGCCGTGAAAATAAGGATCGCCCGCCGCCACCTGCATCAGCAGCAGTGGGTGCGGCACGCGGAACGCCGCATGTATCTCCGGTCGATTCAGCGCCTGGCTCAAAGGCTGCAGGCTGTCGCCGATGTGCTTGCTTGCCGGCTGCGGCAGCGGGCAGGTGGCGGCGCGCACGGTGTTTACCGCGGTGGCAAACAGTTCCGAGATGCCCTGTCCCATCAGTGCCACGGTCGGCACCACCGGCATGCCCAGGAGCTTCTCCAGCGCCTTGACGTTGATGTGCAGGCCTTTGTCCCAGGCTTCGTCCATCATGTTCAGCGCGATGACCATGGGCCGTCCGAGCTGGGACAGTTCCAGGGTAAGCTCCAGATGGCTTTCCAGCCGCGTCGCATCGACCACTTGCACGATCAGGTCGGGCGGCGCGAACGGCGCGGGCGGGCCGCCGGGCTCGTGCAGGGATATGGGCGGGCGCTCATCTCCCCACAGCAAAAACTTCAATGCCGGCAAATCGTCCTCGCCCAGATGGTGCAGGGAGCCGACGCTCGGCAGTTCGATCACGCTGGCTTCATCCAGGCCGATCTGCACCGTGCATTCTTCGTAGGCGCGTTCGCTGCCGGCCAGCCGGCCGGTGCGCGGCGCCGTGCTTGACACGGCCTTGAACAGCGTGCTCTTGCCCGCGTTCGGCATGCCGACCAGGGCGATGCGCAATCGCCGCTCTCCGCGAAACAGGGGCGTGCGCAGCGCGACGGTCGCTTCATGCACCGGGCGTTTGCGGTCGATGGTCGCGCTTTTGCTCATGAGTCATTATAATTGCTTCCCGACGCCGCACAGCCGGCGGCAAGTTCGGATTCAATTCGCCATCACCAGCGGGACCCCCAAGGAGACACATTCATGACCAAACGACATACGCGCGGCATCTTTGTTAGCAGCACGCTGGCGATCGCGCTGGCATTGGCCGCACCGTTTGCGCTCGCGCAGGACAAGCAGGTCGAGCTCAAGTTCGCTCATTGGTTGCCCGCGCAGCATCCGCTGGCGAAGCTCGGCTTCATCCCCTGGGCGAAATCGGTCGAAGCCGCCTCGAAGGGGTCGATCAAGGTCACCATCTATCCGGCACAGCAGCTGGGCAAGGCGCCCAATCACTACGACATGGCGCGCGACGGCATCGCCGACCTCACCTGGGTCAATCCAGGCTATCAGGCCGACCGCTTCCCGATATTCGGGGTCGGAGAGCTGCCGTTCCAGTTCTCCAGTCCCGGCCCCGGCTCGAAGGCCCTGGATGCGTGGTATCGCAACTATGCCGCCAAGGAAATGAAAGACGTGCACTTCTGCTTCGCGCATCTGCATATCGGCGCGATTCACTCGAAAAAGCCCATCACGGAGCCCGAGCAGATCAAGGGCATGAAAATCCGGCCGGCGAACGGCACGGTGGCGCAGTTCGTCAACCTGCTCGGCGGCACCAGCGTGCAGGTGTCCGCGCCGGAAGCGCGCGACGCACTGGAGAAAGGCGTCGCCGACGCGATCACCTTTCCCTGGCATTCGCTCATCACTTTCGGCATCGACAAGGTGGTCAAGTACCACACCGACATGCGGCTGTATGCGGCCACTTTCGCGTGGGTCATGAACAAGGACTTCTACCAGAAGCTGTCTTCCGCGCAGAAGAAGGTGATCGATGACCACTGCAGCAACAAGTGGGCGGACAAGGTCGGCGCGGACTGGGGCAATGACGAGGATGCCGGCCGGGCCATGATAGCCAAGCTGCCAGGCCACACCATCGTCAAGGTGACCGACGCTGAGCGCGTCGCCTGGCGCAGGGAAGCGGAGCCGCTGACCGCGGCGTGGCTGAAGAAGCCCAATGATTCGGGGATCGATCCGCAGGAGGCGCTAGACTCATTCCGCAAGGCCCTCGAAACCTACAACGCCGTTTACTAGTACTGCTCCCGGCCCGTCTCGGCTCCCCGCGTGCAAGGCGGGGGGGCGGGCTGCCGCTTGCCGTTCCCGGACCAGCACTGGAGACGTATGAGGGGACGCATCCCCTCATGCTCTCCTAGACTGGAGGCTGTTTCGGTGACCCCGAAACAGGCCTTGGTGTATCTACAGGAGGTCCCGTCATGCTAGCCAAGATCCTCGCATTCACGGAATCGGTTGCGGCCTTGTTTCTGCTGTTGGTCGCGGCGCTGACGTTTTTCAATGTTTGCGTGCGCTACCTGTTCCACACGCAGATCCCGGACTGGTTCGATCTGTCCAAACAGCTGCAGGCGATCGCCATCATGTGGGGAATCGCGCTGGCCACCTACCGCGGCAGCCACATCTGCGTTGACATCCTCTGGGAGAATTGCGGCCGCGCCTGGCGCCGGCGCATCGACCTGTTCGCCACCGGCGTGACGCTCCTGCTGCTGGCGCCGATGGCTTGGATGATCTTCATCATCGTCGCCAACATGGGCAGCGAAGTCACCAGCGACCTGCGCCTTCCGCTGCGCTATTTTTATGCGATTGCTGCGGTAGGCGCCGTGGCCGCGGCAATTCTTGCCGCCAAGCGCATCATGGTGTTGTATGCGGACCGCGCGCCTGGTGGCGCGGGGACGGAGCGGCTCGATGGATAGGGATCTGGTCGCACTGCTCGGCTTCGTCCTGATGTTCGGGCTGATGGCCTTGCGCGTGCCGATCGGCGTCGCCATGGGGCTATCCGGCATTCTCGGTTTCGCCGCGCTCTCGGGCATGGGGCCGGCGCTGAGGCTGCTCGGCCAGGTGCCGCTGTCGGTGTTGAGCGACTACAACCTCTCCATCATTCCGATGTTCATACTGATGGGAGCGTTCTCGGCCGGCGCCGGCATGAGCCGCGAATTGTTCGCCGCCGGCACTGCCTGGCTAGGCCACAAGCGCGGCGGGCTCGCGCTCGCGACCATCACTGCCTGCGGCGGCTTTGCCGCGATCAACGGCTCGTCGGTGGCGACGGCGGCTACCATGACACAGGTCGCGCTGCCGGAAATGCGCAAGGCCGGCTACGATCCGGGCCTGTCCGCGGGCATGATCGCCGCCGGCGGCACGCTGGGCATCATGATTCCGCCGTCGGTGATTTTCGTGCTCTACGGCATCATGACCGAGACCGACATCAAGCAGTTGTTCTTCGCCGGCATCGTGCCCGGAGCCCTGGCAATGTGCTTCTATACGCTGGTGATCGTGTTCCTCGGCTGGCGCCATCCGGCGAGCATGCCGCGCGGGCCGCGGCACGGCTGGCATGAACGGTTCTCGACGCTGAAGAGTCTCTGGGCCACGCTGCTGCTGTTCCTGGTGGTGCTCGGCGGCATGTATCTGGGCGTGTTCACCGCCACCGAGGCGGCCGGCGTCGGCGCCATGGGCGCGCTGGCGATCGGCTTGCTGCGCGGACAGCTCAAGGTGAGCCAGATCAAGGAAACGCTGATCAGTTCGCTGCGCGTTTCAGCGGCGATCCTGACCATCGTCCTTGGCGCCTATCTGTTCGGCTACTTCCTCACGATTACCCAGTTCACGCAGAATTCGATCGAATTCCTGGTGAACCTGCCGATCGGCGCGTACGGCGTGCTCGCGCTAATCATGCTGGGCTACCTCATACTCGGGGCGGTGATGGACGAACTGGCGATGATCCTGCTTACCGTGCCCATCGTGTTTCCGGCGATGATGCAGCTCGGCTTCGATCCGGTCTGGTTCGGCGTCATCATCGTGATGGCCGTCACCTTCGGCATGATCTGCCCGCCGGTGGGGATGAACGTGTTCGTGATCAACTCGATCGCGACCGACATCCCGCTGATGCGCATTTATCGCGGCACCTTTCCCTTCATCGCGGTGGATCTGGTGCGCCTATTCCTTCTGTGCGCTTTTCCGATGCTGTCCTTGTGGCTGCCCCGGACTCTGGGCGGTTGATGCCGACCTTATGCTCGGCGTCTCGAAGGTAGTCGCATGCGGCGGGCGGAATTGCGCGCTGCGCGCGCTTGCGTGTGAAAACAACAATGGCCCGGGTTCGCTGTTCCCCAAGATCGCCGCTGGTGCGCGGACACACTTTACCTCCGCGCACCAGTGGTGATCCGCGCGGACGGGACGCCGTCCGCGCAAGCTCTGTCATCGCAGCGCGAAATGGGTCGCCGCGTCAGTCAGGGGTGGGGGTCGGGTATTGCGCGCTCTGCGCGCCAACCGTCTTTTGGGTACGGAGATGAAGCGTGTCCGTACCCAAAAGACGGTTACGTTGAAAAGCAAGGGCGGTTTCGTCCGCGTAAAATCGATTTTCTGCAACAACGTCCTAGTTCGAAGACGAGAGCCGCGCGCGCACCATCTGGATATGGCTGCGCAGCTCGTACAACTCGTCGGCATAGGATAGCGGCACGCTGACGTTTTGCGCCCTGGCTTCGAGCTTGCTCAGGTTTTCCAGGAGTTCGGAACGGGAGGTCGATTGGGCGCTCAATGACTCTTCGATATCGCGCAGCTGCCGGTACCAGCGGAATACGCGCGAGCGCACGCGGAACGCGTACAGCGGCGGCACCACGCGCGAGAGCGGGATGAGCACGGCAATGATGGACACCAGCACCACCCACATGCGGTCGATCAGGTTTGCCAGCCAGAACGGCAGGTAGCGCTGCAGCAGCGGCGGGCCGTTCCTGTAGTAACGCTCGGCCTCCTTGGCGAGCGGCAGTTCGGTGTTCTGCGGCGACGGGAACCGCCCGGCTTGGGCGAGCCAACTCGTGCCGCCGTGTATGTCGTGCGCCGCCTGCACGAATAGTTGCAGCAATGCCGGATGTGTGTCCTCGCGCGCCGCCAGCGTCGTGGTGGCGGCAACCAAAGGCACATCGTGCGCGGGCAGGTCGCGTGCCAGGTCGACCACGCCGCGCGGCAGCGCCACTGCGTCGAGGAACGGCAGGCGGCGCGCATAGGCTTGTGCCTGCACAAACTCGAACAGCTTGATGCCCGGCGTTTGCAGCAGCATCTGCACCATCAGCGATTCCGGCGCCGCGGCAAACACCACTGCGTCGAGCTCGCCCGCGAGCAGCGCCACCACTGCCGGCGTCTGCTGCAGTCGGCTTTCCTTGAGCTTGTCTCGCGCCACCCCGTTGGCTTGCAGCAGCTTGCCAAACAAGCCGGTCACGCCGCTGCCGCGTGCGCCCACGTTCACGCGCCAGCCGCGCAGCTCAGCCAGTTGCTTCAGCGTCGCCTCGTGGTTCAGTCTTTTTGCGGCGTCGCTGCGATAGAACAACCAAACCGGCTCGAGGTAGAGACTGCCGAGGGAAACCAGCGGCAGGCCTTTATTTTCCTCGTCGGCCGCGCGCGTGGCTTCGCTCGATCCGCCGCGCACAAATCCCAGGTCGACGTCCTGCGCAGCGTTGTGCAGCAGGCGCCGGTTTTCCGACGATCCCTGCGTTGGTTTGAGCACCACCTCGATGCCGTAGCGCTTGAGTTCGGCGGCGTAGCGCTTGCCGAGCTCGGCGTAGTCGCTTTGCTCCGGCCCGGTCGCGAGCACAACGCGCTTGGGCGGCGTGGGGTCGAGAAAATAATATGCGCACGCAAGCAAGAGCAGCGCGATCAGTATAAAAGGTCCGGCGGCGGCAATCAGGTCGCGCACCGAGAGCAGCGTATTGCGGATCAGGCGGGGCATGCGCGCAAGCATAGCCGAAATCGGCGTTCGACTGGCGTCTGCGCCGCTGCGCTGGGAGAGTGCGCGAAGCGAAGGAGCGCAACGCTGCCTTCACGCTTCGAGATGTCAACGCTGCTGCCGGGTTTGGAACAGCAGGAAATACTGGTTGGGCAGGAAATCGGGCGCGGCGACCAGCCGGTAACCGGCTTGCTCCAACTCTGCGATCACCCGGGCAGGCGCAATGCGCGCGGCCGGCGGCGGTCCCACGGGGGAATGGGCATTGAAGTCGATGATGGCGATGCGTCCGCCGGGCTTCAGCGACCGCGCCAGCTTGCGAAAATAGTCCTCGCGCTGCGCAATGTGGTGATAGGTGTCGACCATCAGGACCACGTCCACCTGGCGCGGCAGGCGCGCATCGTCGGGCGCGCCGGTTACGGCTGTCAGGTTGTCCAGGCCTTCGCGCCGGGCGCGCTCGGCAAGGTACTTCACCATGTCAGGCTCAATGTCGACGGCATACACCCGGCCCTGGGGGACGAAGTGCGCCAGGCGCACGGAGAAATAGCCGGTGCCGGCGCCGATATCCGCGGCTACAGCGTCGGGCTTGAGCGCCAGTGCCTCGATTACCTGATGCGGTTTCTGCCAGGCGTCGCGCTCGGGGTCGTCGAACACCTGCGCCCAATGCTCAGCGCCGGAAAAGCTGTGCATGTGCGTATGGGGCGACTGTGCATATCCCGGCAGCGGCACTAGACCTGCGCAGGCTAGCGCAAGCATCAGTATCGCAGTCGATAAGGCGCGCATCGCTGTGTTCTCCTTTGCAGTTTGACTTACTGGTTGGCTATCATAAGGCCCAATCCGGCTGCGCGGGAAACCCGCGAGCTTCAACTCGAACACCTCGGATTTTGGCCAGAAAGCCATAGAAAACAATGGACTTATGCGCCTGTAGCGGGTAGACTGCCGCCCTTTTCGCCCTTCCGAGTCCATGGTCGCCGTTGTAGACAATTTATCGCCCCCAGGCGCCGACGCCGGACGCGCGCCGGTGGAGCGGATTGCGCGCGAAATGGCGCGCCGCCGCACCTTCGGCATTATCGCCCACCCCGACGCGGGCAAGACCACGCTCACCGAAAAGCTGCTGCTGTTCTCCGGCGCGATCCACCTTGCCGGCACGGTAAAGGCGCGCAAGAGCCGCCGCCATGCGACCTCGGACTGGATGGAAATCGAGAAGCAGCGCGGCATTTCGGTGGCGAGTTCGGTGATGCAGTTCGAATACCGCGACTGCGTCGTCAACCTGCTCGATACGCCGGGGCACCAGGATTTTTCGGAGGACACCTACCGCGTGCTCACGGCGGTCGATTCCGCGCTGATGGTGATCGATGCGGCCAAGGGCGTGGAGGAGCAGACGATCAAGCTGCTGAATGTTTGCCGCATGCGCAACACGCCTATCCTTACGTTCATGAACAAGATGGACCGCGAGACGCGCGATCCTGTGGCCCTGGTCGAGGAAGTCGAAGCCGTGCTCAAGATCCAGTGCGCGCCGGTGACCTGGCCCATAGGCATGGGCAAATCCTTCCGCGGCGTGTATCACCTCCTGCGCGACGAGATCCTGCTGTTTACCGCGGGGGAGGATCGCGGCGATCAGGAATTCGAGACCATCGCCGGCATAGACAACCCGCGGCTGGCGGAGATGTTTCCGCTCGAGATCGAGCAGCTGAAGAACGAAGTCGCACTGGTGCGCAGCGCCTTGCAGCCGTTCGACCGCGCCGCTTTCCTGGCCGGCACGCAGACACCGGTGTTCTTCGGTTCTGCCGTCAACAACTTCGGCGTGCGCGAGATTCTGGGCGCGCTGATCGACTGGGCGCCGGCGCCGCGCGAGCGCGACGCGACGCTGCGCGTGGTTGCGCCCAGCGAGCCCAGGTTTTCCGGCTTCGTCTTCAAGATCCAGGCGAACATGGACCCGGCCCACCGCGATCGCATCGCGTTCCTGCGCGTGTGCTCAGGACGCTTCGAGCGCGGCATGAAGGTGAGGCACCTGCGGATCGGGCGCGACATCAGGGTGAACAACGTGGTCACCTTCATGGCCTCGAATCGCGAGCAGGTCGAAGAGGCCTACGCCGGCGACATCATCGGCCTGCCCAACCACGGTCAGATGCAGATCGGCGACAGCTTCTCCGAGGGCGAAGCCTTGCAGTTCACGGGCATACCCTATTTCGCCCCGGATTTCTTCCGCTCGGTGCGCATCCGCAATCCGATCAAGGTGAAGCAGTTGCACAAGGGCCTGCAGCAGCTCGGCGAGGAAGGCGCGGTGCAGGTATACAAACCGGTCGTGGGCGGGGATTTGATCCTGGGCGCGGTGGGCGTGCTTCAGTTCGAGGTGGTCGCAAGCAGGCTGCAAAACGAATACGGCGTCGACGCAGTGTTCGAAGGCACCCCCATCACCTGCGCGCGCTGGGTCACGGGCGAGGACAAGCGCATGCTGGCCGAATTCGAAAAGACGCTGGCGCACAACATTGCGCGCGATGCCGCCGGCAGCCTGACCTATCTCGCGCCCAACCGCGTCAATCTCCAGCTCACGCAGGAGCGTTGGCCCAAACTCAGCTTTCACGAAACACGCGAGCACGCAGTACAGGGCGACTAGAAAATCGTTTCAGTATTGGGGGGGCACAAAAGGAAGCCCCGCTCGAGGCGGGGAGCCGCAAATGGAAGCCCCGCTTGAAGCGGGGAACCGTAAATGGAAGCCCCGCTTGAGGCGGGGCTTGTGGGCACCCATTTTGGAAGTGCCGTTGCCGTAGTTACGGCGCGTACGGGGTTGCGCCCCGTTGATTTTGGAATCAGAAATCAGGTTTTTGCCGATTTACCTCCTTCCGTTGACACAATTTATGTATAGGTGCGGCAGCAGGCGAAGTCAAGGTCGGTGCAAAATCGTGGCGGCGAAGGCGGGCGGCGCGGCTTTGCCCCTACTGTCGGCAGGGGAAAGATTGCGTCATTGCGCAAACAGCGCTTGCGCGACATGAGATCGAGCGCGAATATTGGGCCAGAAAGTAGGCCGGCATCCAGGCGCAGTGACGACGATCGGTGCGCGCCTTGCATAGGAGATTCCATGGACAAGATACAGGAACGCACGCGCGAGATCGACGCCGCCATGGCCGACATCCGCGCAATCGAGCAGCGCGACGGCATCACACGCTCCAGCCTCGCGAAAATCAGGCAGCGGCTGATCCAGCTCGCGGCGCGCACCGACTTGTTCACGCTGCAGGATTTCCCGCCGCCCGAGCCCGGCGGCAAGCGCCAATCCTGCCTCTATCGCTTGGCCGAGGATGCGGACCACCGCCACGCCCTTTACGCCAATGCCTCGCTGGGCGGTCACCATACGCCGGCACACAACCACACCACCTGGGCGGTAATCGTCGGCGTAAGCGGCGAGGAGTTGAACCGTTTTTACGATCGCACCGCCGAGAACGGCGTGCGCGAGAAAGGCCGGCATGTGGTGCGCCAGGGCTCGGGCGTGTCGTTCATGGCCGAGGACCTGCATTCCATCCACATCGATGCGCCGCTGCTGAACTTTCACATGTACGGCCTCGCGCTGGAGCAATTGCACCGCCGCGAGTTCTACAAGCCGGAGGAACACGCCTGGGAAGTTTTTCCGGCGCATTCCGATATTCGCGAAGCGCGGCCAGGTCGCGCATGACCCGTTCCATTTCGGCCGCCGCGCTGCGCGAGCGGCTGCTCGCGGACACCGAACTCGCCGTGCTCGATGTGCGCGAACAGGGCGTGCACTACCAGGGGCACCCTTTCTTCGCCTGCTCATTGCCGCTCTCGCGGCTGGAGATGATGGTCGGCGATCTGCTGCCGCGCCGCGGCGCGCCCCTGGTGCTGCTCGACGGCGGCGGCGAGGATCTGGCCGAGCGCGCCGCAGCGAAGCTCGCTGAACTGGGCTACAGCGACATCGCGATACTGGAGGGCGGCTGCGCCGGCTGGAAGGCCGCGGGGGGCGAGCTTTTTTCCGGAGTCAACGTCCCGTCCAAGGCCTTCGGCGAATTCGTCGAGCACCATTACGACACGCCGCGGGTACCGCCGCAGGAAATCCGGCGGCTGATCGACAGCGGAAGAAAACTCGTGATCCTCGATTCGCGGCCGTACGAGGAATACCACCGCATGAACATCCCGGGCGGCATAGACGCGCCGGGCGCCGAGCTGGTTTATCGCGTACACGACCTCGCGCCCGATCCGGATACCCTGGTGGTGGTCAACTGCGCCGGCCGCACGCGCAGCATCATCGGCTGCCAGTCGCTCAGGAACGCGGGCATTCCAAACGAGGTGGTGGCGCTCAAGGACGGCACCATGGGCTGGGAGCTGGCGGGCTATCAATGCGAGCGCGGTTCGACAGCAGTTGCGCCGGCGCCGAGCACTGAGGGGACCGCCAAGGCGCGCGCCGCGGCGGAACGCGTGGCGCGGCGCTTCGCAGTGAAATTCGCTGCGCGCGCAGAGGTCGAGGCCTGGCAGCGCGATTCGGCCCGCACGCTTTATCTCCTCGACGTGCGCTCGCGGCCGGAATTCGAGCATTCGCGCATCGCTGCTTCGCGTCATGCGCCCGGCGGCCAATTGATTCAGGCGACCGACGAATTCGTTGGCGTGCGCGGCGCGCGCATCGTGTTGATCGATCCGGCCCGCGTGCGCTCGGTGATGACGGCATCCTGGCTCAATCAGATGGGATGGCGCGATGTCCATGTGCTCGAGCCTGAAGGCAAGGATGGCTTTGCCGGCTGGGCACTGGAGAGCGGCCCGCGTAGCCGGACCCCAGCCGGGTTCAAACTCTGGCGCATGATGAGCGCGCGCGAATTGGCGCAACACCAGCGGCAGGGTGGCGCGACGGTCATCGATCTTGCGACCAGCCTCAGGTTTCGCGACGAGCATATTCCGGGCGCGTGGTGGGCGGTGCGTTCGCGGCTGGACCAGGCGCGCTCGAAGCTCGCCGATGCGCGGTCGTTGGTGCTGACTTCGGAAGACGGCACGCTCGCGCATCTGGCGGCGCCGGAGGCCGCGGCGCTATGGCCGCACGCCGAAATAAGCGTGCTCGATGGCGGCAACGCGGCGTGGTTTGCCGCCGAAATGTTCGCCGAGACCGGCATCGGGAATGCGACCACCTCGCTCGACGACGTTTCTTACAAGCCCTACGATCATGCTCAGGACTACGAGAAGCACGCGCGCGCCTATCTCAACTGGGAAGTCGCGCTGGTCGACCAGATCAAACGCGATCCGACCGTGCGTTTCCGGGCCTACGACTGAATTTCGGGCAGGCGTCTGCGCCTGGAGACGCAGCTCTTAGAGGCCATTTTAGAATTACCGAAATGGCCCCTGACTTAGGGGAGTATGAGGGGACGTGTCCCCTCATTTTGAAATAAGCTCCTAGTCTTCCTTGTCTTCCGTGTACATGATGACCGCGCGCGTGCGCTTCGGTCCGGCGGCGTAGCGCTCCATTTTCACCAGCATGGGATACAGTTCTTCCAGCTTGGCGTGGGCGTCGGCTTCTTTTTCGAAGACCAACAACCTTCCGTCCGTTCCCTTGATGTCGTGCCAAGCTTGCGGGTCTTTCTCGTCTTCCTGAACTTGCAGCTTGAACATGATTGTGCCTTTCCGGGTTTAAAGCTAACTAATTATATTCTGGCGCCAAGCCAGGCAGCGATCTTGACTTTGGTCAAACGGCATGCCTGTCACCGTATTACTTGCCGCCGACATGCGCAATGGCCTCGATCTCCACGAGGACTTCGGGGGAACCGAGCGCGCTGACCTCGACCAGGGTGGAGGCCGGAAAATCGCCGTTGAAGAACTCCTGCCGGGCGCGCCAGACTTCCTTGTTCTGCTCGATGTCGACCATGTATATCGTCACCCTCACCACGTCCTGCGCCGAGCCGCCCGCGGCCTCGACCAGATTCATGATCTTGGTGAATATGATTTTCGCCTGCTCGTACTCGCCCTTGCCCTCGATGCTGGTGCCGTCGTTGGAGCGCGAGACCTGCCCCGAGATGAACAGAAACTCGCCCGCGCGGATGGCGTTCGACCAGCGCCCGGGCGGGGCCTCGGCAACCGCAGGGCTGTAGATTCTGGTTTTCGGCATGGCTGGCTCCTTTGTAGATGGGGAAGAATTGTTGTAGCCTTCTTTATAGTTTAGAGGCCATTTCAGAATTAACGAAATGTCCCCCGAATTAGGGGAGGATGAGGGGATGTCCCCCGAGGGGACTTTCCCGTCTCCCGTCAAGCGGGACCGAGGAAGCGGGATCGAGACCTTCGGGGCGTATCCTCTCATTTTGAAATAAGCGCTTAATTCTTGACGCATATTGCGGCGATGGCAAGCAAGGTCACGCACGGTCGACGGCGTCGGGCGAATTGGCCAGGAACGAATGGAGGGACGGATAGTGCAGCCTGATGCAATGATCGAAACCGTGCGCGGCTGGGTAGCTGCGGCGAAGCGGGTGGTGCTGCTTACCGGCGCGGGTATTTCCACCGAGTCGGGCATTCCGGATTTTCGCGGGCCGCAGGGCGTGTGGACGCGGGATCCGCAGGCGGAGAAGCTCTCCAATATCCGCTATTACATGGCCGATGTGGAGATACGCAAGAAGGCATGGCAGGCGCGGCTGGTGCACCCGGCCTGGGAAGCGCAGCCGAACGCCGGCCACGAGGCCATCGTCGGGCTCGAGCGGCGCGGCAAGCTGCACGCGCTGATCACGCAGAATATCGACGGCCTGCACCAGAAAGCGGGGAATTCGCCCGAGCGCGTAATCGAGGTACACGGCACGGTGCTCAAGGCGGTGTGCATGAGCTGCGGCTGGAAGGGGCCGATGCAGGAAACGCTGCTGCGCCTTTTGACTGGCGAGGACGATCCGCCGTGCACGCTTTGCGGCGGCATCCTGAAAAGCGACACCATTTCGTTCGGCCAGAACCTGGTGCCCGAGGTCATCGACCGGGCGATGCGCTCGGCGGCCGAGGCCGACTGTTTCATCGCGGTCGGCAGCAGCTTGCAGGTCTATCCGATAGCGGGCGCGGTATCAGAGGCGAAATCCGCCGGCGCGCGCGTGGTGATCGTCAACGCCGAACCGACGCCTTTCGACGACATCGCCGACGCGGTGCTCGCCGATGCCATCGGTAGGACGCTGCCTCGTATCCTTTAACGGTTGTTGATATTCGCTTCCCGGGGCGGAAATAGCGCGTAATGACGAAAACGCCTCAGAGGGAAGCGAGTATCGGCAGCCTCTGAATTGG
>JACZJU010000163.1 GCA_014860395.1 Burkholderiales bacterium
CGTCTCGGCGCCGAACCAGGTCGCGAAGACGGTGGCGACGTTCATGTACAGCGGCAAGCTGCGGCCGGCGACCAGGTAGTCGGTCGAGTTCTTGACGCGACGCGCGGCGACCAGACCGATGGTGATGGTCAGCGCAATGTAGAGGGCGACGAAAGCGATCAGCATGGTTGCATGTTATCGAAGGGGGTGCGTGATGCGCCGTTGTTCGGGGCGACAGGGATACCATCCCGCTCTCGTCCGCACACGTTGGGCGGTGCGCGCCCCGCAACGAGGGCAGCGCGTTGCGCGGCACACGAAATCAGGCTTAGGTTTGCTCTGCTCCACGCGCGCGGAATTTGAGCACGATGTCGAGACGGGTTATTGGTCATTTAGGGCGCAATCTACGCCTGCGGCGCGAACATGGCAACGTCCGGGCTAGTTCACTTCGCGCTAGCGTGGAGCCTCGGCCAGGCTGCGGTTCATGCGGCAGCTGCTGGGCAACGCCGTCTCTTCAGGTTTGAGGCGCAGCATCGTGCGAAAACCGTAGCCGCTGCCTTCGTTATCGAAGCGCACGCCGACGTCGCCGGCCTTCTCCATCACCGACACGTACAGCGGCTGGATCAGCTGGTGGTCTTCGGCGCGCATCGTCGCTTCATGGAAGCCATTGTTGAAACGCATGCCTTCCAGCGCCTTCGCCACCGCGGCCGCTTCCGTGGTCCCTGCTTTTTCGATGGCGGCGACCAGCATCTCGACCATGACGTTCATGCGCAGGTGCTGGTAGTCGTACCTGGGCTCGGGATAACGGCGGCGAAACGCTTCGACGAAGGCGTCCGACTCGGCGCCGCCTACGTTCGGATGCCATTCAGCAACGGCCAGCACTCGGTCCACGCCGGCCAGGCCCATCGCTGCCGGCGCGCCCAGCCCATTGCCGTAGAAGGTGTAGAAGCGCGCCGCCATCCCCGCGTCACGCGCGGACTTTACCAGCAAGGTGAGATCGTTGCCCCAGTTCCCGGTGAGCACCGCGTCGGCGGAACTGGCGATGATCTTGCTGATGTAAGGCGCGAAATCCTTGACGCGGCCGATCGGATGCAGCTCATCGCCGACGATCTCGATATCCGGGCGCTTAACAGCCAGCTGCTGCCGCCCGAGTCGGGAAACCTCGCGGCCGAAACTGTAATCCTGGCCGATGATGTAGACGCGTCGAATCTGCCTGTCGGCCTTCATCGCGTCCGTCAGGGCGCTCATCCGCATCCCGGCGTGCGCATCGAAGCGGAAATGCCAGAAGCTGCATCGCTCGTTGGTCAGCACCGGATCGACCGCCGAGTAATTCAGGTACAGCACGCGGCGTTGCGGCATGCGCGCGTTGTGCTTTTCGATCGCCGCGACGAGCGCACCGGCCACAGCCGAGCTGTTGCCCTGCGCCACGAAGGGCACGCCGTCGTCGGTAAGGCTGCGCAGCATCATCAGCGCTTCGTCGGTATTGCCTTTGCTGTCGTAGGCGACGAGCTCCAGCCTGCGCGCGCCGCCCAGCAGTTTAACGCCTCCGCGCGCATTCACGCGCTCGATCGACCACTGCAAATTGCGCTGCACCGCCTCGCCCGCATTGGCGAACTGGCCCGACATGCCCTCGATCATGCCTATGCGCACCGGCGGCAATGCGTCCGCCGGCGCGGCAGGGCCGGCGCAAAGCATCAGCAGCATGGCAGCGACCGCAAATTTCCCGTGTGCGAAGTTCAACGAGCAGCCCCTCTCAAATCGAATGTCATCGCGCGTTCCCCTGTTTGACGACATTATCGCCGAACGCGCGGTGGGCGCGAACCCCGGCCAGCGTCCGCCGGGCGCTGTAGAATCCCCCCATGCACGACAAGCTCATCGCCGTCGAAGCCGACATCACCACCCTGCAGGTGGACGCCATCGTCAATGCCGCCAACAATTCACTCTTGGGCGGCGGGGGCGTGGACGGCGCCATCCACCGCGCGGCGGGATCGGAGTTGCTCGCCGAGTGCCGCACGTTGAAGGGCTGCGCCACGGGGCAGGCGAAGCTCACGCGCGGCTACCGCCTGCCGGCGAAATATGTGATCCACACCGTCGGACCGGTATGGCAAAGCGGATCGCAAGGCGAACCCGAACTGCTCGCTTCCTGCTACCGCGAGAGCCTGGCGCTTGCGCTTGCGCACGGCGTGGCCAGCATCGCCTTCCCCGCAATCAGCTGCGGCGTCTACGGCTATCCCTTGGAGCAGGCGACGCGCATTGCCGTGCGCGAATGCGCGCAGTTCGCCGCAGCCGAGCCAAAAATGGAAAAGATCGTGTTCGCCTGTTTCAGCGCGCAGATGCTGGCGCTGTACCGGGCGGAACTCGCCCGACACTAGCATGGCGCGCGTCGTGCCCGTCGTCGATGGCAGGCCTTCGCCGCTGGCGCGTTACCTGCTGCTCGCCTATGTGCTGCTGATCATTTACGCCAGCCTACATCCCTTTTCCGGCTGGCGCGATCACGGTGTGGGCGCGTTCGCTTTTCTCGCCGGCGGCTTGCCGCGCTACATCACCAGCTTCGACCTGATAACCAATTTCGCCGCCTATCTGCCGCTGGGGTTTTTCGCGCTGCTCGCGCTGCATCCGCAGGTGCGCGGCGTGCCGGCGCTCGCGGTGGCCGGCCTCGCGGGCTGCTGCCTGAGCCTCGCGCTGGAAGCGCTGCAAACCTACCTCCCCAGCCGCATCCCGTCCAACCTCGATGTTGCCACCAACGGCCTGGGCGTTTTCGCCGGTGCAGGATTGGCGCTGGCCTTCGGCGTTGATCTGCTCGGCCGCGGCAGGATGCACGCGCTGCGCCATCGCTGGTTTGTCAGCGGCCACCGGTACGACTTCGGCCTGGTGTTGCTCGCGCTGTGGCTGTTCACCCAACTCAACCCGGTGACCCTGCTGTTCGGCAACGGCGACCTGCGCGGGCTGCTTGAGCCTGCGCCGGGGGTACTGCATCCGGCCACGGTGTTCATCCAGGCGGAGGCGATGGTCTCCGCATGCAATCTCGCCGCGGTCGGCCTGTTCGCATCCTGCCTGACCCAGGACGGGCAGCCGCTGCGTCGCCTGCTGCTGGCGCTGCTCGCCGGCGCACTCACGCTGAAGACGGTCGCGGTGGGCGTGCTGCTGAAGGCGCAGAACGAATTCGCCTGGCTGACGCCGGGCGCACTGCTCGGCCTGGCCGGCGGCCTCGGCATCCTGATGCTGGCAGTGGCGCTGCCGCGCGGTGCGCGGCGCGCGCTGGCGGGCCTGCTGCTGATGGCCGCGACCGTGCTGGTCAACCTGGCGCCGGAGAACCCTTATTTCGCCGACGCCCTGCAGCAATGGCCGCAGGGCTACTATCTCAACTTCAACGGCGTGACGCACCTGGTGTCGCTAGCCTGGCCGTTCGTCGCGCTGTTCTACCTGATGCTGCTGTCGCCGCGCGCCGACAAGCTATAATTTAGCGTTCGCCGCGGGGGACATGCCGACCGGCAGCCTGCCCGGCGACGACATTTCTATAGAGCAAATCCCCAATGAGCTACTACTCCCACCACGTATTCTTCTGCTGCAACCAACGCGACGGCGAACGCGTCTGCTGCAACGACAAGGGCGCGAGCAGGCTGCGCGACTACGCCAAGCAGCGCGTGAAGGAGCTCGGCCTAGCAGGCCGTGGCCAGGTGCGCATCAACCAGGCGGGATGCCTCGATCGCTGCGAGGAAGGCCCCTGCATCGTGGTCTACCCGGAGGAAACCTGGTACACCTATATCGACGAGCACGACATCGACGAGATCATCGAAGAGCATCTGCGGCACGGGCGCGTGGTAGAACGACTGAAAATATGACGCGCGCGGCGAAAGAACACCTGTTGCTCGATGGCGCTGCGGGCAAAATCGAATGCGTGATCGACCTGCCCGCGGGCGGCGGCGGTAGAGGCGTGGCCCTGGTCGCGCACCCGCATCCGCTGTTCGGCGGCAGCCTCGACAACAAGGTGGCGCAGACCCTGGCGAAGACCTTCGTCGAGCTGGGCTACGTCGCGCTGCGGCCGAATTTCCGCGGCGTAGGCGCGAGCGCGGGCGAGCACGACGAGGGGGGCGGCGAGGCGGACGACATGGTGGCGATCCTGGACTACGCGCGCGCGCGCTTTCACGCGGGGGCGCTGGTGCTGGCGGGTTTCTCTTTCGGCGCCTATGTGCAGACCCTGGTGGCGCAGCGCGTGCCGCCGGAGCGCATGGCGCTGGTGGGCGTGGCGGCAGGCTTCGTCAGCGGCGGTCGCAGCTACACTTCGGAAACCGTGCCCGCGGGCAGCATCATCATCCACGGCGAACTGGACGAGACCGTGCCGCTCGCGAACGTGCTCGCCTGGGCGCGGCCGCAGGAGCTGCCGGTGATCGTGGTGCCCGGCGCGGATCATTTTTTCCACCGGCGGCTGCACATTATCAAGAGCATCATCAAGGGTTCGTGGCAGCATTGAAGCTCTAACCACCATGACCGTCACCGCCGACTCCATCCGTGCCGCCGCCGCCGTGCTGGCGGACCAGGTGATCGAAACGCCCTGCCTGTACTCGCGCACGCTGTCCGAGATCACCGGGGCCGAGGTGTATCTCAAGTTCGAGAACCTGCAGTTCACCGCTTCGTTCAAGGAACGCGGCGCACTGGTCAAGCTGCTGTCGCTTTCGCCCGAGGAGCGCGCTGCGGGCGTGCTTGCGGTATCCGCGGGTAACCACGCGCAGGGCGTGGCCTATCACGCGAAGCGGCTGGGGCTGCGTGCGGTCATCGTCATGCCGCGCCACACGCCGCATGTGAAAGTCGAGCATACCCGCGCCTTCGGCGCCGAAGTGATCCTCGCCGGCGACAATTTCGACGCAGCCCGGGCGCACGGCCTCGCCCTCGCCGCCGAGCGCCGTTTGAGCCTGATCCACCCCTATGACGATGAGCAGGTGATCAGCGGCCAAGGCACGGTGGCCCTCGAAATGCTCGCGCGCGAGCCGGGACTGGAGGTGCTGCTGGTGCCGGTGGGCGGGGGCGGGCTGATTGCCGGCATGGCGGTTGCGGCGATGTCGGCCAAGCCCGGCGTCGAACTCTATGGCGTAGAAAGCGAGAACTTTCCGTCGATGTATTGCGCGCTGCGCGGCGAGGCGCCGCGCTTTGCCGCCAACACCATTGCGGACGGCATCGCGGTAAAGCAGCCGGGCGCACTCACCCTGCCCATCGTGCGCGAACTCACGCGCGGCATCCTGCTGGTCGGCGAAGGCGAGATCGAGCACGCCATCGTGTTGCTGCTGGAGGTCGAGAAGACCGTGGTCGAGG
Organism: Burkholderiales bacterium; assembly: GCA_014860395.1. Classification (GTDB taxonomy): domain Bacteria; phylum Pseudomonadota; class Gammaproteobacteria; order Burkholderiales; family SG8-39; genus 2-12-FULL-64-23. Next base: position 5,284 of record JACZJU010000163.1, read on the forward strand.
GCGCGGGCGCAGCAGGCCTCGCAGCCCTGCTCGCGCAGCCCGAGCGCTTTCGCGGCAGGCGCGTAGGGCTGGTGCTCTCCGGCGGCAATATCGATCCGCTGATGCTGTCGGTGATTATCGAGCGCGGCATGGTGCGCGCCGGCCGGCTCACCCGGCTCACGGTGGAGCTGCGCGACCTGCCCGGGGCGCTCGCGACGGTGACCGCCTGCCTCGCCGAGGCCAATGCGAATATCGAGGAAGTGCATCATCAGCGCGCCTTCACCAACCTGCCGCTGCAAACTGCCGAGGTCGAATTCGTTCTGCAAACCCGCAGCCGCGAGCATGTGCAGGAAATCATCCGCGCGTTGCGCGCCGCCGGCTTCGCCGCGCGCATTCACGCCGCGTGAGCGCGCGCGGGCAAAAAATCCGGAATCACCGGTGGCCGCACCAGTTAGAATCAACGCCTCACACGGAGTTTTTCCATGAAGCCAGCCCTGATCATCATCGACATCCAGAACGACTATTTCCCCGGCGGCAAGATGGAGCTGGAGGGCAGCCCGGAGGCCAGCCTGCAGGCGGCGAAACTGCTTGAGGCCTTTCGCGACCAGGGGCTGCCTCTGGTGCACATCCAGCACGTTTCCAACCGGCCTGGCGCAAGCTTTTTCCTGCCCGGCACCGAGGGCATGATGATCCATGCCAACGTAGCGCCGCGCGCCGGGGAAATCGTCATACAGAAGAATTTCCCCAACAGCTTCCGCGGAACCGGATTATTGGAGCATCTGCGCGGCCTGGGCGCCGACCACCTGGTCATAGCCGGGATGATGACGCATATGTGCGTGGACGCGACCACGCGCGCCGCGTTCGATCTGGGTTTTTCCTGCAGCCTGGCGCACGATGCCTGCGCCACGCGCGCGCTCGTTTTCGGCGAGCAGCGCGTGCCTGCGGCGCAGGTGCACGCAGCTTTCGTGGCGGCGCTCGCCGGCCTCTACGCCAAGGTGCAGAGCGCCGCCGCGACCGCAGCCGAAATCGCGGCCTAGGTTTCCTTGCGCAGCGACGAACCGCATGAGCCCATGAACAAGCATACAAGCGCCAAGTTGTTCGCGCCCTGCCCGCGCGGCCTGGAAAGCGCGCTCGCCGCAGAGCTCACCGCGCTCGGCGCGAGCGCGGTGCAGGCCGTTGCCGGCGGCGTCGCATTCGAGGGCGACACGCGGGTCATCTACCGCGCGAATCTGGAAAGCCGAATCGCCACGCGCGTGCTGCTGCGCCTGTTCACCGTGCCCTATCGCAGCGAGGAGGACATCTACCGCGCGGCCTACGATCTCGACTGGCCGCAGCGCTTCGACGTGACGCGCAGCATCCGCGTCTACCTCACTGCGCAGCGCTGCCCGCTCAAGAGTCTGGACTTCCTCACGCTGCGCATCAAGGACGCGGTATGCGACCGCTTCCGCGGCGAGGTCGGGAGCCGCCCCAATGTGGACACGCGCGCGCCCGAGGTGCGCATCCACGCTTTCCTCGACGCCACGCAGTTCACCCTCTACCTCGACACCTCGGGCGAGCCGCTGTTCAAGCGCGGCGCGCGCGCCGCCCAAGGCGAAGCGCCGATCAAGGAAAATCTCGCCGCCGGTATACTCAGCCTCACCGGATGGCAGCCGGGAACGGCGCTCCTCGACCCGATGTGCGGCGGCGGCACTTTCCTCGTCGAAGCGGCGCAGATCGCGCTCAATATCGCGCCGGGAATTGCGCGCGGCTTCGGTTTCGAAAAGCTCAAACATTTCGACGCGCCGCTGTGGCAGGCGTTGCGCGCCGAAGCCGAAGCGCGGCGTAAGCCGGTCGTAGCTCTGCCGATCTACGGTAGCGACCTCTACGGCGACACGCTCAAGCTTGCGCATGCGAATCTCGCCGCCTCCGGCCTGGAGCAGGCGGTGCAGCTGAAACAGGTGAATGCGCTGGAGGTTTCCGCACCCGCAGCGACCGGGGTGCTGGTCACCAACCCGCCCTACGGCGAGCGCATGGGCGAACAGCAGGAACTGGCCGAGTTCTATCCCAGGTTCGGCGATGCGCTGAAGCAGAAATTCGCCGGCTGGAACTGCTACATCCTGAGTGCCGACATGAACCTGCCCAAGCTGATCAAGCTCAAGGTTTCCAAGCGCACGCCACTGTTCAACGGCGCGCTGGAGTGCCGCCTGTTCGAATACAAGATAGTGGCCGGCAGCATGCGCGGACCGACGCCTTGATCGAGCGCAGCTGAACGCGGGCTAGTCTAACTAGCCGCGCGCTTGCGCGCCTTGACCTTCTTGGCAGCTTTCTTGGCTGTGGTCTTGACGGCAGTCTTGGCGGCGGACTTCGTGCCTGCGGTTTTCGTAGCGGCGGTTTTGGCAGCAGTCTTGGTTGCGGGCTTGACGACTTCGGCCTTGACCTCCGCGGGGTCGGCCGCGGCCTTGCCCGGCTTGGCCGCGCGCGGCGCGAACTCGAAACCGACCTTGCCGTCCGGGCCGCGCACTAGGAAGGCGGAGAACGGCCGGCCTTTCTTGGAAATGAAGCGGTGCAACAGATCGGTCTTGCCCGTGGCCAGCAGCTTTTGCATCTGCTCGCGCTCTATCGGCCGCTGCAGGATGATGCGGCCGGAGCGGAAGTCGCAAGTCTTTTCCGGGCCCAGGCTTTTCTCGCACACATAGGCCATGGGCTGTTCGAATACCCGCGATTTGCACTTCGGACAGGGGCCCAGCGGCTCCAGGCCGGAGAAATCCGGCGCTTCCTCGGAGCCGTCGTTTGACTGGCCGAAATCGAATTCCGCCTTGAACTCGGGCGACAGCCGCACCACCGCGGCAAACGGCTTGCCCATGCGGCTGCGAAAACCCTGTAGCGGGCCAATGCTGCGCTGGGTGATCAACTCCTCGATTTCCTCAGGCGCGAACTCACGACTGGAGACGACTTTCCAGATATTGAAATCGCAGGCCTGGCACTGGAACTTGCGATAGTTCTCCTGTACCGTGCCGCCGCATTTCGGGCACGGCGCCTTCAAGGTAAGAAACGCGGTATCTGGAATGTCGCCGTTCTTGATCGCGGAAACCAGTTCGCGCGTGGCTTCGACGATGTGGTCCATGAACTCGGCGCGCCCGAGTTCGCCGCGCTCCATCTGCTTCAGCTTGAATTCCCAGTCGCCGGTGAGCTCGGGCGAAGTGAGTTCGGTGATGCCGAACTGACCGAGCGCGAACATGAGCGAGAACGCCTTCGGCGTAGGCACGAGTTCGCGCCCGTTGCGGTGCACGTAGTCCTCGAATATGAGTCCTTCTATGACGGCTGCGCGTGTGGCCGGCGTGCCCAGGCCCTTCGCGCTCATCGCCGCGCGCAATTCCTCGTCTTCCACCAGCTTGCCCGCGCCCTCCATGGCCGAGAGCAGCGTAGCCTCGGAAAAGCGCGCTGGCGGCCTCGTCTGATTAGCCTTGACCTCGACCTCGGTCGTCTTGACCTTCTCGCCCTCTTCGATAGCGACCATCAGGGCATCGTCTTTTTCCGTATCGCGGCCGTAGATCGCGAGCCAGCCCGGCTTCACCATCACCCGGCCTTCGCTCCTGAACGGCTCGCCTTCGACGCGGGTGATGCGCGTGGTGACCAGAAACTCGGCTGCGGGAAAGAACACCGCGAGGAAGCGCTTAACCACCATGTCATAGAGCTTGGCCTCGGCATCGGACAAGTGACCTGGCGCCTGCAGCGTGGGGATGATGGCGAAGTGATCGGAAATCTTGGTATTGTCGAAAATGCGCTTACTCGGCTTGACCCAGCCTTCTTTCAACACCTGGCGCGCGAACGGCGCATAGGCGGCCACGCCCTCGCTTTTGTCTTTTCCCTTGGCTTTGCCGGCGAGCATTTCCATGGTCGATTTGACTGTCGGCAGATAATCCTCAGGCAGCGCGCGCGCATCGGTACGCGGGTAGGTCAGCACCTTGTGCTTTTCGTACAGCGCCTGCGCCAGCGACAGCGTCGCACGGGCGGAGAAGCCGAAGCGTCCGTTGGCTTCGCGCTGCAGGCTGGTCAGATCGAACAGCAGCGGCGAGATTTGCGAGGTCGGCTTTGCTTCCTCGGTGGCGATGCCGGGCTTGCCCTCGCATTTCTGGCGCAAAGCTTCGGCGCGCGCCGCATCCCACAGGCGCTCGGGCTTGGCCTCGGCATCCTCTTCCCGGTCCGCCTTGGCGAACTTCTCGTCGAACCAGCGCCCACTGTAGCCGCCGGCGGCGGCGGCGAAGCTCGCATGCACCTCCCAGTAGTCGCGCGATTTGAACTTGCGGATGCGGTCCTCACGCTCAACCAGGATGGCCAAGGTCGGCGTCTGCACCCGGCCCACAGTTGTCTTATAGAAGCCGCCCTCTTTGGAATTGAACGCGGTCATGGCGCGCGTTCCGTTGATGCCCACGAGCCAGTCGGACTCGGAACGGCACACCGCGGCATCGGCCAGCGGCAGCATGGACTTGTCGCTGCGCAAGGCTTCGAAACCCTCGCGGATCGAGCCCTGGGTCATCGACTGCAGCCACAAACGCTGGATCGGTTTCTTGTTGCCGGCGTGCTGCATGATGTAGCGGAAGATCAGCTCGCCCTCGCGCCCGGCGTCGCAGGCATTGATAACGCCGGAGATGTCTTTCCGCTTGAGCAGCTTAAGCAGCAGCTTGAGCCGGTCCTCGGTGCGCTCGATCGGCTTGACGTCGAAGTGCGGCGGAATCACCGGCAGGTTCGCGAACGACCACTTGCCGCGCTTCACCTCCACGCCTTCGGGGGCGACGAGCTCGAGCAAATGGCCGATCGCCGACGACAGCACGTACTCCTCGCTCTCGTAATAATCGCCGTGGCGGGTGAAGCCGCCCAATGCGCGCGCGATATCGTTCGCCACCGAGGGCTTTTCCGCAATAATGAGTTTCTTCGCCATAGGAATCAGTCAGCGCCCGGGCGCGTGCTCGTGAATTCGGCCGCGCGCGATGTCGTTCGCGACAAGGTGCTTCTCGGTAATGATGCGTTTTTCGGTCATAGTGTGTTCGCGCCAGCGCGCGCAGGCTCAATATCGATCGACGCCGCGCGGCGAGCGGAGCATGATAAGTGCAAACCAGAGAGCGAAGCAAGGAGCCGCGGCGACGCGCTGTGACAAACTTCCGCGAAACAGCGACTTAACTGCCGCCGACAGCGCTAATGCATGAGCAATTGCGCGCGATCGGAGAGCAGTTCTTCCAGGACGAGCGAATCGATAGAGTGCTGCTGGCTCCACAACACCATCAGCACGATCACCTTCAGTTTCTCGACGCTGACGTTGTCCTCCGCCAGCGCCATGGCGCGCTCGATAATGATCTCGCGCAGCGGCGGTGTGAGCACTTTCGCGCCTTCCAGGAACGCGAGAAAACCGCGACCTTCGATGCCCAGCTTGACCGCCTCCGCCTCAGCATAGCCGCGAAATGCCGTGCTTTGCGCAAAAGAATCGGGAAGCGTGCTTGTTTCGGTGGCGGAGAGCCCACGCAGCCAGACTAGCGCGTCGCTGATGTCGTCGCGCTCAAAGCCGGCGGCACTGAGTTTGCGCGCAAGCGCATCTTGATCGGGATAGAGCTCGGTCTGGTAGTAGTTTTCGAACAGGTAGACGAGTATGTCGAACATTCTTTGGGGCGGCCTCTTCTCTTAGGAGGTTCTCTGATATTGCCCGCCGGGCAGGCTCGCGACCTTGCCGTCGAGCTCAAGTTGTAACAGCATGGCCGATACCACGTCCGCCGTCAAGCCGCTTCTCGCGCACAGCGTGTCAATATCACAGGGGTCGTAACCCAGTTGCGCGAGCAGGCCGGCGGCTGCCGGCGCAGCGGCTGCAGTCGGCGCAGCCAACCCCGCGACACCCAGTTCCTGCAGCAGGTCCTGTGCGCTTTCCACCAGTTTTGCGCCTTGCTTGATGAGCGCGTGACAACCCTTGGAATGCGGCGAATGGATCGATCCCGGTATGGCGAACACATCGCGCCCCTGCTCGGCAGCGAGCCGCGCGGTGATAAGCGAGCCCGAGGCGAGCGCGGCTTCCACTACCAGGCAGCCGCGCGCGAGGCCCGAAATGACGCGGTTGCGCCGCGGGAAGTTGCTGCCATGCGGTGGTGTGCCGAGCGCAAATTCGCTGACGATCAGCCCCTCGTGTGCAATGCGCTCGCCCAGCGCGCGATTGCGCTGTGGATAGAGAATGTCGGCGCCGGTGCCGAGCACCGCAATTGTTGAGCCTACTCCGTCCAAACCGCCGCGGTGCGCCGCCGCGTCTATGCCCAGTGCCAGGCCGCTGACGATGGTGAGGCCAGCGAAACTGAATGCGCGCGCGAACTGCTCCGCATTGCTTACCCCTTGAGGCGTGGCGTTGCGGCTGCCCACGACGGCAAGGCCAGTGAGCGCGAGCAGTTCGCGGCGGCCGCGCACATACAGAAGCGCCGGCGGATCCGGCGTCTCAAGCAAAGACCGTGGATAATCGGCGTCGGCCAACGTAAGCACGGCTTGGCCGTCGGCTGCCGCCCATTCCAGGGCCGCTTCAACTGCGGCGGAATCGTCGTCGGCCAGTATGCGCGCGGCAACCTCGGCGGAGACGACGCGTGCGAGCGCGCTGCGACCGGCGGTGAGTATGCTCTGCGGCAGGCCGAAGGTCCCGAGCAGTTTCCGCAGGCCTTGGCCGCCCAGCCCCGGCACCAGGCTGAGCCTGATCCACGCAGCCAAATCAGCGTCGTGCGGCATGATATTTCGGGTACGCGTCAGTGGGCGACAGGTTTGCCTGGCGCATCCACGTACGATCCAAGCGCTTTCAGGGCGTGGACACGACGTCGTCGAGCAGCACCGGCCGGCTCGCCGACATCACCAGCGCGTAGGAAACCTGGTCAAAGGTGCGGAATACAAAGACAAGGCCGTAACGCTCGTCCGGCAGTTTGGTGGTAACCTTCTCTGACGACCCTCGATTGAATATTTCACTCATGGTCATGTTGTACCAGGGAATGTTCTTGGTATCTCTGGCGCTCTTGCGCGAGACGTCTTCGACCACCGTGCCCCCGAGACGCGACAAGGCCAGCACATGTCCGGGCTCCAGCCCGTCGTTCTTGCCCTTGTTGAGCGTGACCACATACTGCGGGCCGGTTTCGCGCAGTCCGCCGCGAGCGGCAATAACATGGCCCTGGATAGGCGTGGTGGGCGCATGCGGCACATAGTTCCTCAGCACCAGCGGCGCGGCGGCGACCAGTCGATCGCCCTTGCCAATCTCCTGCTGCGCGCCGAATATTCTTATGGTTGCGGGTTCGCCGGCCCTGATCACCCTGCTGTCGCCGAGAAATACCGCTTCGTAGCCCAGCGTCTTCTGGCTCTCCGGGTCGATGAGCGGTTTGCCCGGTTGGTATATCTGCCACAGGCTGTCGACCTTTGCATCCTTGATGCCGTTGACATAGGCCACGTCGCCCGAGCCCAGGTAAACGCGGTCCACCTGCGCAGCGATGATACGCGGGGCGAACTCCAAACCGTCCGGTTCGATTACCAGCGGCCGCGACAGGAAAGGTTCGATGACCCTGGTCGGAATACTGGGAATGGCCTGCTTGCTGGTGTCCTCGACGCGTATGCGCGGCGACAGCTTTACCGTTTCGCTCGTATCACCCGCTTGACCTGCTTGGCCTACTTGGCCCGCTTGGCCCGCCTCGAGCCTGAGTTCCGGGTGGAGCCCGGAGCGGTCGAGCACGATGACGTCTCCCGGGTAGATCAAGTGAGGGTTCTTGATCTCATCCTGGTTCAACTTCCACACCTCCGGCCAGCGCCACGGATCCTTTAGAAACTTTATGGCGATGTCCCATAAGGTGTCGCCCGGAACGACCACGTAACGATCAGGGGCATTGTCCTGCAGCGCGTCTTGCGCTGGCTGTTGGGCCATGAGGGGCATGGCTGCCAGTGCGGCGGCGAGCACTGCGATTATGATAGACTTGTGCATAGGAGCCTCGAACCTATCTAAAGAGAGGGCTGAATCATATAAAGTCTAGCACGCTTTTTATAGACTTCATTAAATTTAGCATCTAATCCGTTCAATTAGCAAGTTTTTATGTCTCAACTATCTATTCTGCGCTACCCCGATGCCCGCTTGCACAAAATTGCTGCGCCGGTGGCGGTGGTGGACGACGGTATACGCAGACTGGTCGCCGACATGGCTGAAACCATGTATGCCGCGCCCGGCGTGGGATTGGCCGCGACCCAAGTGGACGTGCACAAACAGGTTATTGTCATTGACACGTCGGAGACCCGCGACCAACTGCTGACCCTGATCAATCCCGAGATCCTCTCCCGCATGGGAGAGGCTGATTGCGAAGAGGGCTGCCTGTCCGTGCCGGGCATCTACGAGAAGATCGCACGCGCCGAGCATATCGTCGTGCGCGCGTTGGGTGTGGACGGTCAGAGTTTCACCATGGAGGCAGACGGCCTGCTCGCCGTATGCATCCAGCACGAGATGGATCACCTGAAAGGCCGGGTGTTCGTCGAGTATTTGTCGCGTTTGAAGCAGACCCGCATTCGCGCCAAGTTGCAAAAGCAGCAACGCCAGAGCGCCTGACCTTCCGCACGCCCCCGCGGATGCGCCTTATATTTGCCGGCACCCCCGAGTTCGCCGCACGCGCCCTGGCCGCGCTGCACGCCGCGGGGCACGAGATCGTCCTGGTGCTCACTCAACCGGACAGGCCGACCGGCCGCGGCATGAAACTGGTTCCCGGCGCGGTGAAAGTGCTGGCGCAGAAACTCGGCCTGGAGGTGTATCAACCCGCCGATCTGAAAGACGTGGAGGCCCAGCAACGCCTGCGTGCGCTCGGCGCGGACGCCATGGTGGTCGCGGCCTACGGCCTGATTCTGCCCGAACCGGTACTCGCCGCGGCAAGGATGGGTGCGATCAATATTCACGCTTCCTTGCTGCCGCGCTGGCGCGGCGCGGCGCCGATCCAGCGCGCCATCCTGGCTGGCGATGCGCGCACCGGGATCTCCATCATGCAGATGGACCGGGGTCTGGATACCGGACCGGTGCTCGCGACCGAGGCCATTCCAATCGCGACAGACGACACCGGCGCGAGCTTGCACGACAAGCTGGCCGAGCTGGGCGCGCGCCTGATCGTGAACGCACTTGCCCGGATCGAGCGCGGCCCGCTCCACGCCAAACCACAGGCCGAGACAGGTGCGAGCTACGCCGCGAAAATCGTCAAGGCCGAAGCCGAGATCGACTGGCGCGAGTCGGCGCCGGTGATCGAGCGCAAGATACGCGCGTTCAATCCTGCGCCCGGCGCGTCCACGGCGATACGAGGCGTCGCGCTCAAAATCTGGCGCGCGCAGCCTAGCAGCGCGACGGGTGCGCCGGGGACCATACTGGAGGCCGGCCCCGATGGCATCGTCATCGCCTGCGGCAGCGGGGCGCTGCGGGCGCAGCAACTGCAGCGCGCCGGCGGCAAACGGCTGGCGGCGGCGCAGTTCCTCGCGGGCTTTCCGCTTGCCGCTGGCGAACGACTTGAATTTTCCGCGAAAACCACAATCTAAGAATTCGCTGCAAAATGAATTTTGCAGCGATCCAATTTAGGAGAGCATGAGGGGGAGATATCCCCTCATTTTTGAAACAGACTCTAATCGACTGTGCAACGAGATTAGTGAGGACCCCGGGAATGTTCGGAAACTGGCTTAAGACCGCTATCCTGATGGCGGGCATCGTGGCCTTGTTCGGCGTCGTCGGTGCGGCGTTCGGCGGCAGGAACGGCATGCTGCTTGCGCTCGCGTTCGGCGGCGTGATGAATTTCTTCGCCTACTGGTTCTCCGACAAGATGGTGCTGCGCATGTACAGAGCGCGGGAAGTCGACGCAGCGAGCGCGCCGCAGTTCTACCGTTTGGTGCAGGAATTGGCGCAGCGCGCGGGACTACCCATGCCGCGCGTCTACCTGATCGACGAAGCCCAACCCAATGCCTTTGCCACAGGGCGCAATCCTGAACATGCCGCGGTGGCGGCTACGACAGGGATCCTGCGGCTGTTGTCGGCGCGCGAGTTGCGCGGCGTGATGGCGCACGAACTGGCGCATGTAAAGCACCGCGACATCCTCACATCCACCATCGCCGCCACTGTGGCCGGGGCCATATCCGCGATCGCCCAGTTCGGCTTCTTCTTCGGCGGGCGCGGCGATGGCGAACGCGCCAACCCGTTCGTCGGGCTGATTGTGATGATCCTGGCACCCATCGCGGCAATGCTGATCCAAATGGCGATTTCACGCGCACGCGAATTCGAGGCCGACCGCGGCGGCGCCGAGCTCAGCGGCGACCCGAACGCGCTCGCCGACGCCCTGGAAAAGATGGAACGCTACGCCAAGGGTCTGCCGCTCGTGGCGGCCGAAGAGCATCCGGCGACGGCGCAAATGATGATCATCAACCCGCTCTCGGGTTCAGGCATGCAAAACCTGTTCAGCACCCACCCTGCCACCGAAATGCGCATTGCCCGCTTGCGGGCGATGGCCTGAGCCGCAAAGCCCGCACTCTGCGCCCCTTCCCGGTGTAGGATGCGGGGCTCGTCCATCACCACTGCGGCGTTGCGGCCCCGACGGCTGCAGCGTTGCTTGCCGCCTTGTCCAGATCAGCCAATTTAGAGCAAGCACTGTACGCCGCTGGCGAAGCAGTCGCCCAGGTGCGCGCCGGCCGCAGCCTGTCGGACGCACTCTCCGGCCTGGAGGCCGGATCGAGCCTGGCTGCGGCCGCGCAGGATCTGGCCTATGGCACGCTGCGTAATCTCGGCCTGCTCGATGCCATCCTTATCCAGCTGCTGCGCAAGCCGGCCAAGCCCGCCCTGCATGCGCTATTGCTTTGCGCGCTTTACCAGTTGCGCGCGCGGCCGCGTTCCAGCCATACCACGGTAGATCAGGCTGTGCGCGCAGTCTCGCGCCTGGAGCCGGCGGCCAAGGGCCTGGCCAATGCCGTGCTGCGCAACTATCTGCGCGAGGCAGATGCGCTCGTTGCGCGCTGCGACTCGGAGGTCGCGCACTACTCGTACCCGCAGTGGTGGATAGACCGCGTGCGCGCCGCCTGGCCGCAAGCCTGGGAGTCGCTGCTCAACGCCGGCAACCTGCACCCGCCGATGACCCTGCGCGTCAACCGGCGCCGCCTATCGCCTGAGCAATATCTGGCCAGATTGGGCGAGCGCGGCATCACCGGCGATGTGGTCGGGGCACAGGCGGTCCTGCTCGAACGCCCGTTGCCGATAGAAACGCTGCCCGGTTTCTCTGCGGGCGAGGTTTCGGTGCAGGACGCCGGCGCGCAGCTCGCCGCGCCGCTGCTTGACGTTCAGCCGGGGATGCGAGTGCTTGATGCCTGCGCTGCTCCGGGAGGCAAGTCCGGGCATATTCTGGAACTTGCCGATTGCGCGCTCACCGCCCTGGACAACGACCCGGCGCGCGTGTCGCGCATCAGGGACAATCTGACGCGCTTGGGCTTTTCCGCACGCATAGTCTGCGGCGACTGCTCATCCCTCGGGGAGTGGTCCAAGGACGGCCCATTCGACCGCATCCTGCTCGATGCGCCCTGCACCGCCTCCGGCGTGGTCAAACGCCATCCCGACATCAAGTGGTTGCGACGTGAGAGCGATATCGCCCAACTGGCGGCAACCCAGAGCCGGATGCTGGATGCGCTGTGGCAGCAGTTGGCGCCGGGTGGTAAATTGCTGTATGCGACGTGCTCGGTGTTTCCGCAGGAAAACGCAGAGACCATCGCGTCCTTCCTGGCGCGCTACAGCGCAGCTCGTCGGTTGCCGCTGGCCGGGCTCGAGGCGGGACAGTTGCTGCCCGATCCACGGCATGACGGCTTTTTCTATGCACTGCTTGAAAAACACTAAGAAGTCGGTTTTGAATTTTCAAAACGCCCCTCTATCTGGCGGAGCATGCGGGAAGCTGTCCGCTCATACCGCAATGAACGCCAGAGTATGAGCCTGCGGCTGCTCGTCTCACTGCTGCTGGCGCTGGCGCTGGCCTGGTCCGCTCCGGCAAGCGCCGAGAACATCCAAATCAGCCACATTTCGCTCGAGGGCAACGACGAGGGCTACGCCCTGAATGCGGATTTCGAGATCGAGCTGAACCCCAGGATCGAGGACGCCATCAACAAGGGCGTGGCGATGTATTTCGAGGTCGAGTTCGAACTCACGCGCAAACGCTGGTACTGGTTCGACGAACGGCCGGTCAGCCGGCAACTGATGCTGCGCCTGTCCTATCACGCGCTCACCCGTCAATACCGGATCTCGAGCGGCGCCTTGCATCAGAGCTTTTCCACCTTGCCCGACGCGCTGCGGGTGCTGTCGCGGGTGCGCTCCTGGCAGGTACTGGAGCGCGGAGAAGTGGGCGCCGGCACCGAATACCAGGCGGCGCTGCGCATGCGGCTCGACGTGACGCAGTTGCCAAAGCCGTTCCAGGTCAATGCGCTCACCAGCCCGGAATGGAATCTCGCCTCCGAATGGCAACGCTGGCCGCTGGAAATCAAAGCGCCGGTAACGGAGAAGGCGCCGCAATGAAATACGTGCTCGTCTTCAGCGTGCTGCTGGGCGCGATCCTGTTGTTCCTGCTGGCAGCGGCCAGCGGCAACACCGCATTGTTCTCGCACGATTATGCCCTGCTGCTGGGTTTGAACTCGGCGCTCGCCCTGGCAGTGCTGGCCCTGGTCGGCTATCAGCTGTGGGTGCTCACCGCCAAGCTGCGCGCGCGCGTGTTCGGCTCCAGACTTACCCTGCGCTTCCTGCTGATGTTTCTACCCATGGTGATCGTCCCCGGCGGCTTGGTGTACGTGGTGTCGCTGCAATTCATGGCGAAAAGCATCGAATCCTGGTTCGACGTGCGCGTAGACAAAGCGCTCGAGGGCGGGCTCAACCTCGGGCGCACCGCGCTCGATCTGCTGCTCACCGACCTCAACAGCAAGGCACACCGCATGGCGCTGGAACTTTCCGACAGGCCGCCGGCGCAGCAAGTGGTGCTGCTGGACCGGCTGCGCGAGCAGGCGGGTGTCGACGATGCGCTGCTCTTGTCCTCCGGCGGCAACGTCATCGCCAGCGCGCACAAAGGCGTGGGCAAACTCCTGCCGGATCTGCCCAACACTTTGATCCAGCGCCAGGCGCGGCAAAACCGCGGTTACGCCGCGCTCGAAAGCACGCCCGACAAGGAGGACTTGAGCCTGCGCGTGCTGGTACCGGTGGCCGCTCTCAGCATTGCCGAGGACGAGCGCCTTCTGCAACTCTTGCAGCGCGTGCCACCGACACTGGCACGGGACGCGGAAGCCGTGCAGGACGTGTATCGCGACTACAAGCAGCTGTCGCTATCGCGCCAGGGCCTGAAGGAGATCTACATCCTCACCTTGACGCTGACGCTGCTGCTCACTTTGTTCTCCGCCACGGCGCTCGCCTTCCTGCTTTCGGCGCGCCTGTCGGAGCCCTTGGCGCTACTGGCGGCCGGCACCCAGGCGGTAGCACGCGGCGACTACAGCCGACGCGCCCAGGTTACCAGCAGCGATGAACTGGGTATCCTCACCCAATCGTTCAACAGCATGACCGAGCAGCTCGACGATGCGCGCAGCGCCGCCGAATCGCACCGCGCCGAGTTGGAAACGGCCAAGGCTTATCTGGAGAACATTCTGGGCAACCTGTCTGCGGGCGTGCTGGTATTAGACGAGCAGCTGCGCCTGGGCACCGTGAATCATGGCGCAAGCGCCATCCTGCAGGAAACGTTCGACGGCTTGAAGGGCCGGTCTCTTGCCGATTGGCCGCGGCTGCAGCCGCTGGCACGCGCCATCGTCGAGGGCTTCGAGCGGCACGGCGCGGACACCTGGCAGCAGCAGCTGGAACTGGCCGAGCGCATGCTGCTGGTGCGCGGCTCGGTGTTGCCGCGCGCGAGCGGCGGCGGCTACGTGGTCGTGTTCGACGACGTCACCAAACTGGTCCAGGCGCAGCGCGCCACCGCCTGGGCCGAGGTGGCACGACGCCTGGCGCACGAAATCAAGAACCCGCTCACGCCGATCCAGCTCTCTGCCGAACGCCTGCAGGCGAAGCTCGAAAATAAACTCGCTCCCGAGGATTCGGCTACGCTCAACCGCGCCACCGCCACCATTATCAACCAGGTGGCGGCGATGAAAGGAATGGTGGATGACTTCGGCGAGTATGCGCGCATGCCAGCGCCCAGTCTGCAGCCGCTGGACCTGAACGCGCTGGTGCGCGAGGTGCTCGATCTGTACGAGCATGCAGGCGCACTGGCCAAGCCCTCGCTGCAGGCCGGTCTGCCGAAGGTGATGGGCGATCCGACGCGGCTGCGCCAGGTGATACACAACCTGCTGCAGAACGCGCAGGATGCGCTGGCCGGCAACGCGGGCGCGCGCATCGAGGTCGAAACCGAGCGCGCCGGCAACCAGGCTTGCCTCAGAATCAGCGACAACGGCTGCGGCTTTCCCGAGACGATCATGGCGCGCGTGTTCGAGCCCTACGTAACCACCAAGACCAAAGGCACCGGGCTGGGGCTGGCGATCGTGAAGAAAATTATTGATGAGCACAACGGTGCGGTCAGGGTGGAAAACCTGCCCGGGAGCGGCGCCCGGGTTAGCATCACCCTGCCGCTGCAACTCGAATCCATGAGGGCAAGCTAGTGTCACAAATACTGGTCGTCGACGACGAAATCGGCATTCGCGAACTGCTGTCGGAAATTCTTGCCGACGAAGGTCACGCGGTGCAGCTTGCGGAGAACGCGGCGCGCGCGCGCGCGCTGCGCGGGGCAGAGCGCCCCGACCTGGTGCTGCTCGACATCTGGATGCCCGATACCGACGGCATCACCCTGCTCAAGGAATGGGCGGCGAACGGCCAACTGACGATGCCGGTGGTGATGATGTCCGGACACGGCACCATCGAGACGGCCGTCGAGGCCACCCGCATCGGCGCCATCGACTTTCTGGAAAAGCCGATCGCGCTGCAAAAACTGCTGGCCACGGTAAAGCGCGCTCTGAGAACTGAGGGCGGCCAGACGCAGGCCGGGCTCACTCTCCTCAGCCTGGGCCGCTCCGCGGTGATCGCCGACCTGCGCAAACGCCTGGGGCAGGTTGCCGCGCTGTCGGTGCCGGTGCTGCTGCGCGGCGAGCCTGGCGTCATGCCGGAATTGTTCGCGCGCTACCTGCACCAGCCGAATACGCCCTGGGTCGTCGCTGGCGCGGCGCAGGCCGATGCGCCGCAGGAATTGCTGGCGCAGGCCGCCGGCGGGCTGATATTCGTCGAGGAGCTGGCGACGCTCACGCGAGCGCAGCAAAAGACCCTGGCTTTCATCCTCGGCAGACGGGAAAAAGCCAAGACGCGCCTCGTCTGCTTCACCGCCGAGGAACCGACGCGCCTCGTCGCCGATTTCGGTTTCGACGCCGCCCTGCTCGCGCGACTGTCCGAGCTGTCGCTGGCGCTGCCGGCGCTGCGCGAGCACGCAGAGGATATTCCCGACATCGCCGGCATTCTGCTGGCGCAATTGGTGGAGGCCAAGAGCTGTCCGCCTCGGCATTTTTCCACCGCCGCGCTCAACACCCTGCGCCAGTTCCATTGGCCCGGGAACCTGCAGGATCTGCAGGCTGCGGTGAAAAACCTTGCGCTCACCGCGCTGGACGAGGAAATCGGCGCAGCCGATGTGGAACGGGTGTCCGCGCAATTCCACCCCGCCCCCAACACCCAGGTGGCGCTGCCGATCGAACTGCCGCTGCGCGAAGCGCGCGAATCGTTCGAGCGCGCCTATTTCGAACAACTGCTGGCGCGAGAAGCTGGTTCAATCGCCCGCGTGGCCGAGAAAAGCGGCTTAGAGCGCACTCATCTTTACCGCAAGCTCAAGGCACTGGGGATTGCGACTGGCAAAAGGGAGGACTAGGCTTTGGTTTTGCGCCGCAGCAAAAAGGCATAAAATGCGGGCCATCCGCCATCTATCTTCCCGCTCGGCGCGGATAAGCCGCGTTCGCCACTGACAGGATCCAGAGGAGCAACATTGAAAATCATCATCCTCGGCGCGGGCCAGGTCGGCACCAACGTGGCCGAAAGCCTGGTCTCCGAAGCCAACGACATCACCGTGGTAGACATCGACGGCGCGCGCTTGCGCATGCTGCAGGACAGGCTGGACTTGCGCACCGTCACCGGCAGCGCCGCCCATCCCCCGGTCCTGAAAAGCGCCGGCATCGAAGACGCCGACATGCTGATCGCGGTGACGCAAAGCGATGAAATCAACCTGGTCGCGTGCAAAATCGCGGCGCACCTGTACAACGTTCCCACCCGCATCGCGCGCATCCGCGCGCCGCAGTATCTCGCCAACGAACAGTTGTTCGCGCCCGATTGCTTCGCCGTGGACTACGCCATCTGTCCGGAACAGCTGATCACCGAATATCTAGTCAAGCTGGTCCAGTTTCCCGAAGCGCTGCAAGTGCTGGAATTCGCCGACGGCCGCGTAAGCCTGGTGGCGGTGCGCGCCTTTCAGGGCGGACCGCTGGTTGGTCACCAGCTGCAGGACATCCGCAAGCACATACCCAACGTGGACGTGCGCGTCGCGGCCATTTTCCGCGGCGACCGCCCGATCGTGCCAGAGGGCACGACAGTGGTCGAGGCCGGCGACGAAGTATTCTGCCTCGCCGCCAGTCAGAATATCCGCAGGGTGATGCACGAACTGCGCCGCCAGGACAAGCCGGTGCGCCGGGTCATGATCGCCGGCGGCGGCAACATCGGTCTGAGGCTGGCGCGCGCGCTAGAGCGCGACTACTCGGTGAAGATCCTCGAGCACAACAAACGCCGCTGCGAGGAGCTGTCCACGCGGCTCGACAAGGCGCTGGTGCTGCAGGGCGACGTCACCGACGAATCCTTGCTCGAAGCCGAGAACGTCGATGAAATGGATCTTTTCGTCGCCGTGACCAATGAAGACGAGAACAATATCATGAGCTGCCTGCTGGCCAAGCGCATGGGCGCGCGCCGCGTAGTGGCCCTGATCAACCGGCGCTCGTACGTTGATCTGCTGCAATCCGGCCAGATAGACATCGCCATCTCCCCGGCGCAGGCAACCATAGGCTCGCTGCTCGCGCACGTGCGCCGCGGCGACATTACCGAGGTGCACTCGCTGCGCCGCGGCGCGGCCGAAGCGCTGGAAGCAGTGGTACACGGCGACGCGAAATCCTGCCGCACGGTGGGGCGGCAGATTGACCAGATCGACTTACCCAAGGGCACGACCATCGCCGCCTTGGTGCGCGGCGACGAGGTGATGATGGCCCACCATGACACCATAATCCAAGCTGGCGACCACGCCATCGTCTTCGTCACCAACAAGAAGATGGTGCCAAAAGTGGAGAAACTTTTCCAAGTCAGCGCAGGCTTTCTCTGAGTTAGGGCGAAAGCTTCTCATGGTTCGAATTCTTGCCGTTCTCCACGTGCTCAGCGTGGTCATCATGCTTTTCGCCTTGTGCCTGCTCTTTCCGCTCGCCTGGTCCGTCCTTCTCGACGATGCGGCGCAGACCGCCTACGTCGAAGCCGTTGTCCTGACCGCGTTTGCCGGCGCGCTGCTCTGGGCGCTAACGAGCAAAAGCCGGCGCGAGTTACAGCCGCGCGACGGCTTTCTTCTGGTGGCGCTGGTCTGGACCGTTCTCCCGACTTTCGCCACCCTGCCGCTGATGCTCTACCTGCCGGAACTCTCCTTCACCGATGCCTACTTCGAGGCCGTTTCCGGACTCAGCGCCAGCGGGGCGACGGTGCTCTCCGGCCTGGATGCGCTGCCGCCTTCGATCAACATCTGGCGCACCTTTCTCATTTGGCTCGGCGGCATGGGTGTGATCGTTCTGGCGGTGGCGATTCTGCCGCTGCTAGGCGTGGGCGGCAGCCAGATCTACAAGGCCGAGACGCCCGGCCCGATGAAAGACACCAAGCTCACGCCGCGCATCGCCGAAACCGCCAAGGGCTTGTGGCTGGTGTATTTCATGATCACCGTCGCCTGCTTGCTCGCCTACCACATCGCCGGCATGACCTGGCTCGACGCCATGATGCATGCCTTCACCACCATGGGCTTGGGCGGCTTTTCCTCGCACGACGCGAGCTATGCCTATTGGAACTCGCCGGCGATCGAAATGGTGGCCATCTGTTTCATGTTGATTGCGGGCATGAACTTCGGCACCCACTTCCTCGCCTGGCGGCGCTGGAGCTTGGGCACCTATGCGCGCGACCCTGAGGCCGGGCTATATCTGCTCGTGGTGCTGGGCAGCGTGCTCGGCATTGCCTATTACCTGCTCGCCAACCATACTTACCCCGATTTCTGGACGGCGCTGCGTTTTTCAGCGTTTAACGTGGTCTCCATCGCCACCACCACCGGCTATTCCAACGCCGACTTCAACCTGTGGCCGATATTCGCGCCGGTATGGATGCTGTTCCTGTGCAGCTTCGCCACCTGCTCCGGATCGACCGGAGGTGGCATCAAGATGATCCGCGCCAGGCTGATGGCAAGCCAGGCGGTGCGCGAAATGACGCGCATCATCCATCCGCGCGCGGTAGTGCCGGTTAAACTCGGCGGCGCTCCGGTGGAGAACAACATCATTTTCGCCGTGCTCGCCTTCATCCTGGTGTACAACGGCGCGGTCATCGGCATGACCATGCTGCTCGCCGCCTCCGGACTGGATATCGTTACCGCGTTTTCCGCCGTGATCGCGAGCATCAACAATACCGGCCCCGGCTTGGGCCGGGTAGGACCGGCGAC
>JACZJU010000164.1 GCA_014860395.1 Burkholderiales bacterium
TGCGCGAGAAACGAGTTGTTGCCCTTGAGGAAGTACAGCGGCTCCGGCGGCTCCGGGTTGCCGAGCTTCGCGGCGAGCGTGTGGAAATTGTTCCACAGCGCCACCATCTTGCTCGGCTGCGTCGGCGTAAGCACCTTCACCGCCGCCAGGGCGACGACCGCGCCGGTCGGCTTAGCGCCGCCGAACATGTCGCCGGAATGAACCTTGATGTTGTCGTTCTCGAGCACGCCGAAACCGGCCTGGCCCTGATGCTCGAAGCGTATCCAATGCGCCATATTCTTCTCCATAGACGAGGTTTTCCGTCGGGTTCCGCGCCGCCGGCTATTGCAATTGTAGCGGCTTGCGCCCGCGGCGTCAGTCGCGCCGTGCAGTATAATCATGATCACATCAATCGAATTCACCTGACGCGAGAGACCAGCCATGCCCTCCTTCGACATCACTTCGGAAGTCAACAAAGTCGAACTCAAGAACGCGATCGATCAGTGCAACAAGGAGGTCGCCAACCGCTTCGACTTCAAGGGCTCGGACGCGAGAATCGAGCAGGCCGAGTTCACGCTGAGCGTTTACGCCGACGACGAGTTCAAGCTCGGGCAGTTGATGGACGTGTTCACCGGCAAATGCGCCAAGCGCGGCGTCGACGTGCGCGCACTCGAACCGAAGAACAAGGAAAAAATGAGCGGCGACAAGATCAAGCAGACCGTGGAAGTCAAGAACGGCATCGAGTCGGAGCAGGCGAAAAAAATCGTCAAGCTGATCAAGGATGCCAAGCTCAAGGTGCAGGCGAGCATCCAGGGAACGGCGGTGCGCGTTTCCGGCGCGAAAAAGGATGACCTGCAGGCGGCGATCCAGCTGGTGAAGAAATCCGTCACCGACATCCCGCTGCAGTTCCAGAATTTCCGCGACTAAGCGAGCGGAGCGGAGGAACCCGCAGCGCTGCTATGAACGCGGGCGGTCCTTCAAACCGTCGATCCAGCGATCGTAGAGCCGCGCAGCGACTGCGTTGAGAGCCACCACGCGCGGCTGCAGGTGCGCCTGGATTTCGCGCGCATCCTGCACCGCGGGGCATGCGCAGCGGGCTAGCTCTTCCTTGCCCGACTCACACCAGGCACTAACCATTTCCGGCGTCATTTCCACGTGGCACTGCATGCCCAGGTGACGCTCCAGGACGAAGGCCTGGTTGGCGCAGTAGGGGCTAGAGGCTATGCACTCAGCGCCCGGCGGAAGCGAGTAGGTCTCGCCGTGCCAGTGAAAGGAAAGAAAGCTGCGCGTGTCACCGAACCAGGCCCGCGCGAGGGCGCTGTCGGCGACATCCACTCTGCCCCAGCCGATCTCCTTCACCGGGTTGGGACCGACCGTGCCGCCCAGCGCCTTGGACATCAGTTGAGCGCCAAGGCAATGCCCCAGCACCGGCACGCCCGCTTCGACCGCTGCGCGGATCAGCCGCAGCGTCGCGGGTATCCAAGGCAGATCGTCGTTGACGCTCATCGGCCCGCCCATAAAAGCGAGCCCCGAATATTCTCCCGCCGAGGCAGGCACCGCTTCGCCGGCGTCGACCTTCACCATCTTCCAGGCGATGCGCTTGCGTTCCAGGTAGGAGGCAAAATAGCCCGGGCCTTCGCCCGGGCTGTGGCGGAATATTACAACCGGTTTCATGCCTTCAACAGGAGTAGTCTATATACACGTGGCGGCCATTCAAGAGTCACCATAATCGCCCATGATCTAGCGCGGAACGAGGGGATACCTCCCCTCGTCTTGTCATAAACTCTAGGCGCGATACGGGCACGCACCGACAATCGTCGCGAATTCCGCGAACTCCGATATCGGCTGCGCCCGTTGGATTACGGTATCAGCTCGCGCCATATCACCCGTTTTCCCGTAAATCCGGATGGTATTGGCGGAAACGTGATTTGCGTGTTCAATTGAGGCGTCGGATTGGTGGAAGTTACGACTTCGACTTTGGGTTCGCCAGCGATGTAAATAACATTGATGCCGACGATGGTCGAGTCGTATTTTGCTGAAACCAAGGTTTCGAGAGCAGCGCCCGTTTCATAGTCGAAAAAATTGAGCCAACCGTACCCGCCAGGCGAACAAACTGTGCTCGAAGGAACGATCGTGGGGACCAGCAGAACTTTTCGCACCAGTCTTCCATCGACATTTGCACGTTCCGCCGCGACCCCGCCAGTTCCACCATCAGGGAAATCGACATACCAACCCCGTCCGGTGACGAAATCCACGGGATTCGGGCTGGCGACAACTCGGGTACCCGTACCATCCGGATTTGGGCTCAATGTCTGATTGACCAGTGTCGTGCGCGGGTTTACCAGCGTGGTGGCGACATCGTCGTCCTTGATCGCGTACTGGGTCTGTTTCTGCGTAGTGTTAAGGTCTCCAGCTTCGAGATATTTTCCCGTTCCAATGTAGATGACGCGCTTTTCCTTGATTTTACCCAGCACCGGAGTGGTGGTAATCGCCTGCGGACTGGTGCCCGCCGCATCCGAAAACAAAGTGGCGAATTTCAGAACGTCGCCAGTGCCGATGGTGGCGGCAGTTGCGCCGTTAATATCGAAACGCCAGAGATTGCCCAGCAGGTCTCCGCCGTAGAGAAAACCTACTCTGTTGCCACCGGGCTCTTCATTCCAGGGAGCGATCTTGGCCAGTCCACTCGGCGTGCTAGTGCTGCCCACCGCGGTGGAGATTTTGCTGATGATCGCGCCGGTGTTGGCATTGAGCACATAGAGATAGCCTATGCCATCGCCCGGGCTGGTGTTGTTGTAACCGGATGTGACCAGCACCACCCAGGTGCCGTCGGACTTTCTGGTGACGACGGGTCGGCCGAAGCTATAGCCTAGATCGTCGTCTTTAGTGGAGCCGTTGCCGGCTGTCGTCGTGAACTCCCATAATAGGACCGGCTTTTCAGGAACCGTGATGTCCAGCGCATAATAACCGCGACCACCGCCGTTGAGGCCCGCTACCAGAATGGTGCGCCATGATGCGCTAGCGGCGCCATCCGATTCACCACCGCAGTTGGCAGTACAGTAAAAATCCGTGGTGACCGGGCTACCGTTGACAAAGTTGGCATGCGTAGAACTGTAGCTCGTACTTGCCAGCTTCCACAAATTCGGAATCACCATGCTCGGCACGTAAGCCCAGCGTTCCGCTCCATCGCTGGAGGCGAAGGCGTGCATCATGCCATCGTTGGTGCCCATGTACACGGTTCCGGTCCGCCCGGCGTACGTGGCTTTGAAGTCTGTGTAGCCGGCGTAGGGGTAATTGAACACGGGTCTGGAGATAAAGGCGGGCTGCGATTCCAGCGCGTCGCCCAATACCGCCTCGCGGGTGCGATACAGCCTGTTCGCGGGATCGTTGGATGCGCGGTCCTCGAAGCCAATATGGCCGCGTAGATAGTTGACGAGATTCACCCCCGCTGCCGCGGTCTGCTGCGCGCCAGTGAGCAAGCCCCATTGGTTTAGCGTATTGATATGCGCGGCGGAAAAATTGGTCGGGTTGGCAACCGCATAGCTGGAATCGAAGGGGACAAGATTCTGCTTCACCAATGGGGTCAGACCCCCGGCAGGGGCGGTGTAAATGGCCCTGGTATCAGTTGTCGCTCCAACCCTGGCCGCCAGCGTTCCGGTGCAGGCGTTCACTATCTCCGTCCTGCATTCCGAAGTGACTGAATCGAATACACCGGGAGAGGTGCAGCTGCCGGCGGTCGAGCTCGCGACGACACAGCGGTAAACGGTGCTGGAACCGCTGGTATCGGCAACGACGGTACCTGGTGACGCGCAGGTAGCCGCCGGAACGTTTTCCACGCACCAGCTTGCGGTCCCACTGACGACGCCGGTATCTGTATTAATGGTGCGCGCTTCCAGGTTGCCTATCCATTTCACGGTGGTGTAGCTGGCAACATAGGCGAAGTTGTTGCCTGAAACCGGGTTCAGCGTGCTGGTCGCGGCCGCGGCGGCCGAACCAAGCTTGGCGGTAATAGACGAAAGCGCTTTGTTGAAGCCGGCGATGATTGCATCCGGGTCCTTGGCGCTGAAATAAGCTCCGCGCCCGTTTACCGCGGCGTGCCAGAGATCGTCAATCCGCTCTCCCTGATCGTTGGATATCGGGTTCGACCAATTGACCGTGGGCGAGCCCAGTCCGTTCTTGAGACTGTAATAGTCCCCGGATGTTGCGGTTTCGTAATCGGGAGAAAAATTCAGCGTGCCGTCCGCACCCAGACCCATGGTGAACGTGGTCATGTGCTGTTTGAGGTTATTGTCGGCGCTGCTGACAAACACGTTGTTCGTGCACACGTCCGGGTTCCCTCCCGGAAAGTCAGGACTGATGCCGCCGGAGCAGTTGCCCAGGGCACTCGTACGCAGGTCAGTATCGTAGTAGTACTTGGCGATGTCAGCCAGCGTATTGGATGTGGAATTGGGGCCTTCATACATCGGGCGCGCAGTGGTACCACCATCCAGATTGCCCACATTGCCGCCCTGCAGATTGTAGGGGCCGTAGGAACTCGATTCGAGGTTCGTGTTCCAGTATCCATCCGTGGAAAGAATGGTGAAATTCTGCTGGCAGGAATACTGCACCGGATCCACTGTCTGACCGCTGATCTTCTTTGCATACAGCTTCCCTGCATTGGAAAGCGCGCCGCGCAAGGGGGTAGAGCTGGTCGGATTGGTTGCAAAAAGATGGGTATACCAACTGTTTTTGTGGGCCAGCTCAAACGTATCGAGATGCAGGAATTTCGTGCCGTCCGTAGATCCGGTATAGCTGATGGAATTGAAACCCACGCGGAAGCGATTGTCGATCGTTTTGAAAGCGCGGCTTACAGAAGTTTTCATCGATTGCATACGGGTGTGGTAATACGTCCACCAGTTGGCGTAATTGGTCATTTCCTCGGCGTAAGTGCAAGTCGTTCCGGCACAATCGGTGCGCGTCGCTGCCTTGTCAGTCTTGCCGGGATAGGGATAGCTGCTGCCGGAAACGATCTCGGTGAACAGGTTGGAGCCCGGGATCGGCGCCAGATAGCCGCCGAACGCGCTAACGGTATAGCTATGGCCACTCTGAGAAACCACGGGCTTAACGGTAATCGCACCCGCCGAGTCCGGGGCATTTATGGTTACAGTGCTGCTTTGGCTCGACGCACTATAGCCGGCTATAGTGCAGCTTCCGACCAGGCCAGCGGTGCAATTGTTGATTTTCTGCGCAATATCGGAAGCCATGTCCGACTCCGATTTGCTGCCTGATGTCACCGTGCCGGAAAGAATTTGCTTGCCGTTAACCGTGATGCCGGTCACCTTGTCGCCCGACTGTATGCCATTGTCGACTTTCACGCTCGCGGTAGCCGGCGTCGCCTGGCCGGGATAGCGCGGGTATTTGTAGGTGGAATCATTGATGCTCCGACAATTGGTCAGCGCGGCGCTGTTGCACCAGCGCAATCCGGCGGGCTTGTCGTACAAGACGCCGCTGACCGTGGTGGGTGCGGTAGCCGCTACACAGCTAGTCAGGTTTTCCGTTGAGCAGTATTCCCCCGGGACGAAAACATAGAACGAGGCAATGCCCTGCAAGTTGCTCCTGCTGCTCGATTGGACGCCATAGGCGTCGTTTTTGACGTACTTCCAGTTTGGCTTGGTAGTGGAGTCAGCGCCCGTCGCCGAATCCTGACCGGTCTGGCTGGGATAGGTCGAGGTGTTGAGCGTACCGTCGGCATTGTAAAGAACTGGCCGCGTGTAGGTGATCGCCGGATTGTAGGCGACGCCGTTGAAGCCGCTATTCCTGAAAAGTTCCGGCGTGCTGGTGTAGTAGGTGTCGGTAAGCGGATTGCGGTCATTCGCCCAATCCGGCAGGTAATCCCAGTCCATACTTCCCGAATCGTCGATGATGAACATCACGTTGGGCTTCACTGTAGAGGTCGAGGAGGTCGCCAGCGGCGACGTCGCCAACGCCACCGAAGCGGCCAGCGCGTCCAATGGCAAGGCGAGGCTCGCGGCCAGCGCCAGAGACAGCAACCGGCGGCTGATGATAGTACTTCTTTCCAAGTGGCGTTTCATGGTTGTCTCCTAATAGACAAACGCTTGCACGTAGCTGACGGTATTCTTCGGGCCCGTGACTCTGGAGGTAATGCGAATCATCGGGGATTGGCCCGCAGCCGGGCAGCCTGGCCCTGCAGCTGGGTCACAGATATCTTGCGGCAAGGGAATCTCCTGCCCATCGAGGTCCAGAATTGCGCCGCTGAACAGACAGTCTGCGTTCTGAATATCCACGCCACCGTTGCGGCACGCGCGTTGGACAATATATTGGATGGTGTTGCCACTGCTGTCCGATATGGGCACGACTATGGCCTTGTCGATAGCGTCCCACACGGCATTCCCAAAGAGGTCAAGGGCGGGATTGATGCTGGAGTAGTAACCGCTTGCCGCGTTGTCGATGTTGAAAGCGTGGGTCCCGTCGTTCAAAACGTTCTTGGCTTTGTTTGCCTCCTGCGTCGCTGCCAACCAGGTCATGGCCACCTCGGTTCCCGCATCACCTGAGCTGGTGGCCGCCTGTTTGAACGCCAGATTACCAGCGATCAAGGTGCTGGTATCCACGGAGCGTATCAGCGCCACCGCCGCGAGCATAATGGCAAGCAGGGAAATAAGCGCAAAAAACAACACCACGCCGCGCTGCTTCGTCGCACGCGCGCTCAATCCCGGTTTGGACAATGAGTTCATAATGTTTCCCTGGACCAGATCATGTTGCGCAACGGAATAATGGTTTCGAACACCCGGTAGCGGTAACGCCGCCAGTTCGCGTCGCCGGCGCTCAGATCGATCACTGGTGCCGGCGAGGCGGCGCTGCCCGCCCAGGCGCACAGACCGGTAGGTGCAGCCGCAGTCGTGGACGTGCAATCTTCCGTCACGTTAGTCGGTTCCATTTTTGCGTTCCGCGCCACAACCGCAATGCGAACGGCTTTGATGCGATTGCGATTGGCGACCGTGGGCGCACCCCACGTGCCGCCGCTGGCATTCACCCATTGGGTGACTTGGTTGGAATCGGCAGCGACAGAAACGCCATACTGCGCCTGAAGGTTGACTATGCCGGTCACGACGGCTTTCGTGTCGGCCGGTCCGAAATTAGTTACGACAGTGCGTTCCAGATTGCCGCTGGCCGGGTTCACGGCATAGGTAACCTCGTTCCAGGTTCCCGGGCAGGAGAGATTGGCTTTCTGGACGACTTCGGCGGTAATATTTTGCAGCGTAATGGTGGTCGTGTTTAGGTTGGGGGGCGCAGAAATAACCGGCGGGTTGGCGATGTCAGTGGGGCCCGTGACAGTCGTCAAGGCGCAGCTTGTACCGTTGACGACTATTGCCGTATCGCCAACCCGGCAACCAAAATTGTTGTCAACGGTCGCGTCGTTTGCGCCCGTAACACCTATGAAGTTAATCGTGTTGGGGACGCCTCCCGTCGGTGAGGTGCCGTAGCGTATGGTAATCGTGTCGCTGGCGCTGACGCCCGCGGTAGCCACGCCGTCGGCAATGACGAGCGAAGACAATCGGTTGGGCACGGTCGCATCCGCTACGCCATTGACTTTCAGCGTTGCGCACGCCAAGGTCGAATTAGTCTTCATCGGCATAAGCGGGTAGCCTGCCATCTGCAGTTCACGCCCGATGTTGTACAGCGCTATGCCGCCATTGGTCTGCGCATCGGCCGTTCCGGTGGTGGTGCGCCTCTGCGCTTCAAAAACGGAAATGACCTGGATAATGACCACCGTGGCAAGCATGCCGATCGCCAAACCGACCATGATTTCCACCAGGGTGAATCCGGTCTGATAAAGAGCTGAGCTTCCGCTATTCGCTTTCATGATCCTAGCCCCCGGAGATGCGCGCGGTGGTGGTGAAACAATGCGCCACCTGCATGAAGCATGGCGGCGTCGTATCATCGTCAGCCGGCTCCTCGCCAGGCGCGGTCCAACCAACCACAAACGTAAACTGACCGACCACCGGTTGGGTGACGGTCAGTAGTCCACCTGGCAATAGCGTGGAGATGTCGGCATTCGCCTCGAGGTAGCTGCCAATATTGGCAGGATCCGACCACATCAGCCCAATCCTTTGCTGGGCGATATAACTCGCTTCGGCGCGGTATTTCGAATCTGCGGTGTTCTTGATCATGGCGGCCTGCAAACCGACTATGGCCAGCACGCCCATGGAAAAGAGCAGGATGGCGATCATCGCCTCGAGCAATACGACACCCTGCTGCGCGGATTTGAGGGGAGCGGTCTTGTGCACGATTTCTTCTCCTATTCGCATGCGCGTGGACTGGAGCCTGGAGCCAGGCTGGGGTCGCACGTTCTGGCAGCGCCGCCAGCTTGTATCGTGACCCGCATATTCTGCGTGGCCCCGACTGCAGTAAGATCGATTTGCCCGAGTTGCGCAGAGGTGGGCACGCCGACCTTGGGTTGCCCAAAATTGTTGAACGTAATGGTTGTCGCCGGCGTCGCCAGATCCAGGGCCAGGGCATTGACGGTAACATTCCTGGAGCCTTCACTGCTGCACCTCGAGTCTATCGGGGGATCCGTCAAAACCGGCTTGACTTCGTAGTCGACAATCCAGGACGTGCCTGTTTGCGTACAGGTAGGATATGTCCCCAGAACAAACTGCATGTTGGCGTTACGCGCTACCGCTTCCGCGCGCGCCCGCTGCAGTCCGTTCGTGATCGATTCAGCCGCGTTGCGGACCTCGAAATTCCGCAGCATCTGCTTGAAGCTGGGCATGGCCAAGCTCGCAAGGATGCCGACGATGACGACGCCGACCATCAGCTCGACCATCGTGAATCCAGAGGATTTTTTGTTGGGCAAGGCGTTCAACACCCGCCCCCTTTTTTTACGACCCAGCAGGTGGCGCTATTGCCCCATGGCGTGGTGGACGTCTTCGTCTTGCTTTCATTGATGGTGTAGTGAAAAGCAGACAGGTTTCCCTTCCCGTTCGCGGTTATGGTGTAGGTTGCGTTCGAAAGATTGCTGGTGGCATAGGTGAAATTTGTCGTAGCGGCAGGAGCCGGCCCACCAACATACGTGCGGCTATCCTGGAAAAACTGCTCCATTTTGACCCGACCGTCGGACAGAGCCGATGTGCCCTCGACCAGCTTTCCGCGCGTCACATATTCGGTGTAGGCTGGAACGGCAACGGCTGCCAGGATGGCAATCACCACGACAACTATCATCAGCTCGATCAGGGTGAAACCTTTTGTTGTCTTCACGGCAAACTCCTTTGGGTGTGCATGGGGAATGTCTATTCTAAGGTTCCCGCCCCAAGCCGACCAAGTACACTTCACTGAGTCAATCAGTGCTTCCTTGACTTCGCTTGATGGAATAATAGTCCGATACCGATGGCAGTAAAGTTCTGACGACAAATGGTCGATTCTCTCGCATGAACGGTCGTTTTTTCCCTGTTTACCCTCGATTGGTCCATTGCACGGACCAGGCGAAACCATGATGCGGGCTTCAGCTTGGAAGCGCCTGCTTGCCGCCTTGGCGATGTCGTTGACCTTGCATGCGGCGCTTTTTTTCCTGCCTTATCTCCGCAATGGCGCGAGCGCCTCCAGGGCCGCGGCGCAAAGCCGGCACAAGGCGGCCGCGCCCCGCCTTGACGCCACGCTGACACCGGAGGGAAGGCCCGCGCTTGCGCAGGCCGAACCACCCCCGGCACCTGCCGATGGAGGAGGCGTTGCGGACGCGCCGGCCGACCGCGTCGCCGGCGCAGAACGGCAGCCGGCGTTGGATCGCGGCCTGGGAATGGGCTTGCTCCCGATAGCGGCTCCCGCCTACTACACCACCGATCAGCTCAGCAGGCGCCCCCGGCCGACCTCCGAACCCGAACTCGATACGGCAGAAACCAGGCCGATTATTGCGGCAGGAACGATTATCCTGAAGCTGTGGATCGACGAGCGCGGCGACGTGATCGCGGTCGACATAGAAAAAACCGAGCTGCCGGAGCTTTTCTCCAAAACGGCAGCTGCCGCCTTCAGGAACCTGCGCTTCACCCCGGGTGAACTCAATGGCCGTCACGTCGGCTCGCTGATGCGGATCGAAGTCACCTACGGCGGCGGCAGCTTGCCGCCGTAAGCGTCGGCGAGCGCCGCGAGCATATATGGCAAAATGGGCCCGACCTTCGGCATGGTCAAAACGGAATATGGCAGCCGGCATCGTGAAGGTGTCTTGAATGACTGGCTACAGAATCTTGACCCGAGTTATTTTGATCGCACTGGCGCTGCCCGCCGCGCCGGGATATGCCGCCGACGTCGCGCTGGTCGGCCTGATCGGCGCAAAAGCCATTGTCGTCATCGACGGCGGAGCGCCGCGCACGCTAGCGCCGGGGCAAAGCGCCGAAGGCGTTACGCTGCTCGGGACCGAGAAAAATGCCGCCCATTTCGAAATCGACGGCAAGAAGAAGATGCTCCGCATGGGTGGGCGGATCTATTCGGCCCCCATTTCCAATAAGCAGAGCGTCACCCTCAACGCCGATACGCGCGGGCATTTCGTCACCGATGGCTTGATCAACGGCGGTAGCGTACGCTTCCTGGTGGACACCGGCGCCACGTTCGTCTCCCTGCCTGCCGCCGAGGCGAAGCGCCTGGGGATCGACTATCTACGGGGTCAGCGCGGCTCGATGCAGACCGCCAACGGCGTGGTCGCGGCCTACCGCGTCAAGCTTGACAGCGTGACCATCGGTGACATCGAGATCAACAACGTCGATGCGATGGTGAGCGCGAACGGCTCAATGGGCGTAAACCTGCTGGGCATGAGCTTTCTCAACCGCATGCGGATGCAACGCGACGCCCAGAGCATGACGCTGACCAGGCGCTATTGAAATATCCGGGATGACGGGTGGGGCGTCTTCGCGCCGCGCCGGCGCCGACTACGCGCCGGCGTTCTTCTTGTCGCGCTCTATCAGCGCGTAAGCCGAATGGTTGTGGATGGACTCGAAGTTTTCCGACTCCACCACGTACCAGTCGATGCGCTCGTCCTTGTTCAGCACGGCGGCAACATCGCGCACCATATCCTCGACGAACTTGGGGTTGTCATAGGCGCGCTCGGTCACGAGTTTTTCGTCCGGACGCTTGAGCAGTCCGTACAACTCGCACGAAGCCTGCTTCTCGACCACGTCGACGATGTCCTCGATCCAGACGAAGCCGCTGGTGCGCGCCGTCACCGTCACATGCGAGCGCTGGTTGTGCGCGCCGTAGGCCGAAATCTTCTTCGAGCACGGGCACAGGCTGGTCACCGGCACCAGGACTTTCATGGCGAAGCGCTGCCGCCCCTGGTCGATGTCGCCGATGAAGGTAACGTCGTAGTCCATCAGGCTTTGCACCTTGGACACCGGCGCTGCCTTGTTGACGAAATACGGGAAATTCATCTCGATATGGCCGGACTGCGCCTCGAGCTTTTCCATCATTTCGTCTAGCATGCGCTTGAAGGTTTCGACCGAAATCTCGCGCTCATGCGCATTGAGGATCTCGACGAAGCGCGACATGTGCGTACCCTTGAAATGATGCGGCAGGCGCACATACATGTTGAAGTTGGCGATGGTGTGCTGCACGCCCCCCGAACGCTCGCTCACCTTGACCGGATGGCGGATGGATTTGATGCCGACCTGGTCGATGGCGAGCCGGCGCGTGTCCTTCGAGCTTTGCACGTCGGCGATGGTCATAGGATCGCGGGTGTTCATGTGTGAACCCTTCCATGGAAGGCCGCGGCGCGAGGGCCGCAACAATAAAAATATTTTAACATGATACCCGGAGGCGGCCGCCGCTCAGGCGCCCAGGCGGGCCCTTATCGCGGCGACGAGGCCCGCCTTGTCCAAGCCGACCTCGGCGAGCAGCACGCCGGTATCGCCGTGATCAATGAACCTGTCCGGCAGGCCCAGGTGCAGCAGCGGCCGCGCGAGGCCGGCGGCGGCCAGGCATTCGGCCACTGCGCTACCGGCGCCGCCCATTACCGAACCTTCCTCCACCGTCACCAGCAGTTCATGCTCCCGCCCAAGCTGTTCGACCAGGGCGGCGTCCAAAGGTTTGACGAAGCGCATGTTGGCGACCGTGGCATCGAGCTCCTCCGCCGCCTCGAACGCCGGCTTGAGCATGCTGCCAAAAGCGAGGATCGCGATTTTCGCGCCCTGGCGGCGCAGTTCGCCTTTTCCTAGCGGCAGCGCCTGCATCTGCTTGCGTATCTCCACGCCCGGGCCGGTGCCGCGCGGATAACGCACCGCCGCCGGCGTACTCATCTGAAATGCGGTGTAGAGCATCTGCCGGCACTCGTTCTCGTCCGCAGGCGCCATCACCGTGAGATTGGGGATGCAGCGCAGGTAGGCGAGATCAAACGCGCCGTTGTGCGTGGCGCCATCGGCGCCGACCAGCCCGGCGCGATCGAGCGCGAACACCACCGGCAGATTCTGGATTGCCACGTCGTGGATCAGCTGATCGTAGGCGCGCTGCAGAAAAGTCGAATAGATCGCCACCACCGGCTTCACCCCCTCGCAGGCGAGACCCGCGGCAAAGGTCACCGCGTGCTGCTCGGCGATGCCGACGTCGAAATAGCGTTCCGGATATTCCTGCGCGAAGCGCACCAGGCCGGAGCCCTCGCACATCGCCGGCGTAATCGCGACCAAACGCGGGTCCTGTGCCGCCATGTCGCACAGCCAGTCGCCGAAAATCTGCGTATACGACGGCTTGGCGCCCGGCTTCCCGCCGACGATGCCGGCGTCGGGCCGGAATTTGGACACGCCATGGTAGAGCACCGGATCGGCCTCGGCCAGCTTGTAGCCCTGGCCCTTCTTCGTCACCACATGCAGAAATTGCGGCCCCTTCAGCTCGCTGATGTTCTTCAGCGTCGGGATGAGCGAGTCCAGATCGTGGCCGTCGATCGGGCCGATGTAGTTGAATCCGAATTCCTCGAACATGGTGGAAGGCACCACCATGCCCTTTGCATGTTCCTCGACGCGCTTCGCCAGTTCCCACAGCGGCGGCACCTTGCCCAGCACCGCCTCGCTCGCCTTGCGCGCGGCGCCGTACAGCCCCCCGGAGAGCAGCCGCGCCAGGTATTTGTTGAGCCCGCCTACCGGGCGCGAGATCGACATGTCGTTGTCATTGAGCACGACCAGCAGGTCGGTGTCCATGACGCCGGCGTTGTTCATCGCCTCGAACGCCATGCCGGCCGACATGGCGCCATCGCCGATGACGGCGACCGCGCGCCTGCTCTCACCACTGAGTTTTGCCGCCTGCGCCATGCCCAGCGCCGCCGAAATCGAGGTGCTGGAGTGCGCGGTGCCGAAAGTGTCGTACTCACTTTCCGCGCGCCGCGGAAAGCCGGAGATGCCGCCGCGCATGCGCAGTCTGGCCATGCCCTCGCGCCGCCCGGTCAGGATCTTGTGCGCATAGGTCTGGTGACCCACGTCCCACACCAGCCTGTCGTTGGGCGTATCGAAGACGTAATGCAGCGCAATGGTGAGTTCCACCGTCCCCAGATTGGACGACAGATGGCCACCGGTCTGGCTGACCGACTCGATGATGTAGGCGCGCAGCTCCTCCGCCAACTGCGCGAGCTGGCGCCGCTCCAGCGCCCGCAGTTCAGCCGGGCTGTTGACGCTCTTCAGCAGTTCGTACATCGCCGGATCGAATTCCTGTTTGGCTCGCGGCTCTTGCGCATGTTCGCTATTCACATTGGGCTTTACAAAAAAGACTTCGAATCTAAAATCTGCGCAACACGATGAAATCCGCCAGCGCCCGCAGACGCGCGGCATCGCCGCCAAACGATGCGAGCGCCGCATGCGCCTCGGCGCGCAATTCCTCGGCCAGCTCGCGCGCACCCGCCAGCCCCAGTATGCTGACATAAGTCGGCTTGGCTTGCGCGGCGTCTTTGCCGGCTGTTTTTCCAAGGGTGGCGGTGCTGGCCTCGCAATCGAGCACATCGTCCACCACCTGGAACGCCAGGCCCACCGTCTTGGCATAGCGCTCCAGCCGATCGAACTCGCTCGAGCCCAGGCCACGGCCACAGCGCGCGCCCAACACAGCAGCGGCGCGGATCAGCGCCCCGGTCTTGTGTATATGCATGAACTCGAGTTCGGGCAGGCTCAGCGTCTTGCCCACGCTGGCGAGGTCTATCGCCTGGCCGCCGGCCATGCCGCGCGAGCCGCTCGCCAGCGCCAGTACCTTCAACATCTCCAACTGCGTGCCGGCGTCGTCGGCAACGACATTTTCCGTCAATATCTGAAACGCGAGCGGCTGCAATGCGTCGCCCACCAGCAGGGCGGTGGCCTCGTCGAATTCGACGTGACAGGTGGGCTTGCCCCGGCGCAAAACATCATTGTCCATGCAGGGCATATCGTCATGCACCAGCGAATAGGCATGGATCATTTCGATTGCGGCAGCCACGATTTCGACCCGCGCCGGATCGGCCTGCGCCAACTCGCCCGCGGCAAACGCGAGCAGGGGCCGCACGCGCTTGCCGCCACCGAGCACGGCGTAGCGCATCGCTCGGTGCAGGCGCTCGGGAACGATCTCGGGCGGGGGCAGGAAGCGCTGCAAAGCCGTTTCCATGCGCGCCTGGACTGCCCCCATCCAGGCGGCGAATTCAGTCGTCTTGCTCGGCACCGGGGAAGGCTTGCAAAGTGTTGGCTTCGAGCACCTGCACCTGCTGCTGGGCCTGCGCGAGCTTGGTCTGGCAGTACTGCGCAAGTTCCAGGCCGCGCTTGTGCGCGGCGAGCGACTGTTCGAGGGAGAGTTGCCCCGATTCCATGCCGGCGACGAGCTTTTCCAGCTCGGCCAGCGCGGCTTCGAAACTGAGGGACTCGCCGCCGGCGGAAGCTGGCTTGGGCGATTTGGGCATGATTGGAATAAAACCTTACAAAACGTGAAAATAGCTGAACTCCACCCTGCCAGTCAAATCAAAAACACGGTAAAATTCTCAAGTATTAGCCTTTTACCGACTGACGTCAGCCTGTTTCGGCGTTACCGAAACGGCCCCTGACGCAGGGGAGTATGAGGGCGTATTGCCCTCATATGTAAGAAATGAGTTCTTGCTGTGTCCCCACGAGTCAAGCGAGACTGAGTAATGTCCGATATCGCCAGCCCCTTAAAGCTCAAACAGAGCAGCCCGCAGCTCCCGGTCTCCTGGTATTTCGACCAGCAGATGCTGGAACTCGAGCAGAAACTGCTGTTCGAGGACGGGCCGGGCTACATCGGCCACGAACTGATGGTACCCAACGAGGGCGACTATCACAGCCTGGCGTGGATGGACCATGCCAAACTGCTGATCCGAAACGCGCACGGCGTCGAGCTTCTGTCCAACGTCTGCCGCCACCGCCAGGCGGTCATGCTCGAAGGCCGGGGCAACGCCCGCAACATCGTCTGTCCGCTGCACCGCTGGACCTATGACACGCGCGGCGAATTGCTGGGCGCCCCGCACTTTCCCGACAATCCCTGCCTCAATCTCCCCAAGACCCCGTTGCAGAACTGGAACGGCCTGCTGTTCGCCGGCAAGTGCGACGTAGCCCAGGACCTGGGCGGGCTGCGCGAGCGCGCGGATCTGGATTTTTCGGGCTACATGCTCGACCGCGTGGAAGTCCACGAGTGCAATTACAACTGGAAGACCTTCATTGAGGTCTACCTCGAGGACTATCACGTCGTGCCCTTCCACCCGGGTCTGGGCAATTTCGTCACCTGCGACGACCTCGAGTGGCAGTTCGGCCCGCGCCACTCGGTGCAAACCGTGGGCATCAACAACCGCCTGGCCAAGCCCGGCAGCGCGACCTACGCGCGCTGGCACCAGGCGGTGCTCGACTACTACCAGGGCGAGGTGCCAACCCACGGCGCAATCTGGCTCACGCTCTACCCGAACATCATGATCGAGTGGTATCCGCATGTGCTGGTGGTGAGCACGGTGCACCCGCGTGGACCACAATCGACCACCAACGTGGTCGAGTTCTACTATCCCGAAGACATCGTGCTGTTCGAGCGCGAATTCGTCGAAGCGGAGCAGGCGGCATATTGGGAGACCGCAATCGAGGATGACGAGATCGCGCTGCGCATGGACCGAGGCCGCAGGGCGCTGATGCAGCAGGGCATCAGCCAGGCCGGTCCGTACCAGTCGCCAATGGAAGACGGCATGCTGCACTTCCACGAATACCTGCGGCGCGAACTCGGAAAGCCTGCCTGATGCGCCGCCCCGGACCGTGCGCCGGCGGCCTTGCGCCGTCCACCGGACAACAGGACGACGCTAAGGCGTGATATCAATGGCACACACCACGTTGGTCAATACCGCAGAGCTTGCAGCGCACATCGACGACCCTGCGTGGGTGATTTTCGACTGCCGCCACGACCTCGGCAAGCCGGACGCCGGCGCGCAGGCATACGCGACGGCGCATATCCCGGGCGCACGCTTCCTGCACCTGGACCGAGATCTCTCCGCTCCGCCCACCGGCAAGAACGGCCGCCATCCCCTGCCCGATCCTCAAGTCTTCATGCGAACGCTGGGCGCCGCAGGCGTCGATTCCACCAAGCAGGTCGTCGCCTATGACGCGCAAACCGGGGTGTACGCCGCGCGGCTGTGGTGGATGCTGCGCTGGCTCGGACACGAGAACGTCGCCGTGCTCGACGGCGGCTACGCCAGGTGGACGCAAGAAGGACGTACGCTAACCGCCGCTGTGCCCCAATCCGCGCCGGCGCGCTTTGCCGGTCAGCCGCGTGCAATGTGGGTCGATGCCGATGACGTGATGTCCTCGCTTGCCCGGCCCGGGCGTGTCCTCATCGACGCGCGCAGCGCCGACCGCTTCCGTGGCGAAAACGAAACGCTCGACCCGGTGGGCGGCCGCATACCCGGCTCGCTCAACCGTTTTTTCAGGGAAAACCTCGGTGCAAACGCCTGCTTCAAGCCGGCCGCGGATCTGCGTCAGGCCTTTGGCGCCATGCTTGGGATGACGCCGTCGGGTGCGGTCGTGCACTCCTGCGGTTCGGGCGTATCCGCCTGCCACAACCTGCTGGCCATGGAGATTGCCGGCCTTCCCGGTTCCCGGCTGTATCCGGGCTCGTGGAGCGAGTGGTGCAGCGACCCGCGCCGCCCGGCTGATAAGGGCTGATGGGCTGAGTTCATGACCACCACCCATCCGGAACAGCAGTACCTCGACCTCCTGCGCCATGTGATCGAACATGGCGAAAAAAAAAGCGACCGCACCGGCACCGGCACGCTGTCGGTTTTCGGCTGGCAAATGCGCTACCCGCTGGCGCCCTTTCCGCTGCTCACCACCAAGAAACTGCATCTGAAATCGATCATCCACGAGCTGCTGTGGTTCCTGCAGGGCGACACCAATGTGCGCTACCTGCAGGAAAACGGCGTCAGCATCTGGGACGAATGGGCCGACGCCGAAGGCGAGCTGGGTCCGGTCTACGGCTACCAGTGGCGCAAGTGGAAGGCGCCGGACGGACGCTCGATCGACCAGATCGCGCAGCTGATCGAAGGCATCAGGAAGAATCCGGACTCGCGCCGCCACATTGTCAGCGCCTGGAATCCCGCCGATATCGACCGGATGAAATTGCCGCCATGCCATGTGCTGTTTCAGTTCTATGTCGCCGGCGGCAAGCTTTCCTGCCAGCTCTACCAAAGAAGCGCCGACCTGTTCCTGGGCGTGCCGTTCAATATTGCTTCCTACGCTCTGCTTGCGTTGATGGTGGCGCAGGTGTGCAAGCTGGAGCCAGGCGAGTTCGTGCACACCCTGGGTGACGCGCATCTTTACCTCAACCACCTCGAACAGGCGCGCGAACAGCTCGGCCGCGCGCCGCGCCCGTTCCCGCAGATGCGGATCAACCCGGCGGTGACAGATATCTTCAGTTTCCGCTACGAGGATTTCACCTTGGAAGCATATGATCCGCATCCCGCGATCAGAGCACCGATCGCCGTTTGAGGGCGGTGCGCAGCAGGCTGGCGCGCACATCTGCCTCATCGCCGCAATGGCGGCTAACCGGGTCATCGGCAGGAACAACGCCCTGCCCTGGCATCTGCCCGCGGATCTGAAGCGATTCAAAGCCCTGACCATGGGCCATCCGGTGGTGATGGGCCGCAAGACCTACGAATCCATAGGCAGGCCCTTGCCGGGGCGGCAAAACCTGGTGATTACGCGCAGTCGTGACTACGCCGCCCCCGGCTGTGACGTGGTCCACTCGCTGGACGCGGCGCTCGCGGCTTGCCGCGGCGCACAGGAGATCTTTATCATTGGCGGCGCCGAGCTGTATCGCGAATCGCTGCCGCGCGCGCACCGGCTGGAGTTCACCGAAATCCACGCCGAATTCGAAGGCGATGCAATCTTCCCGGAATTTTCCCTGGATGAATGGCGTGAAACCAGGCGCGAATTCCACGGCGCAGACGCCGCCGTTTCCTTCGACTACGATTTCGTTCGCTACGAACGCATAGCCTGAAACCCAAAAGGGCCGTTTCAGCACTTTTTCGCATTTGGCGCTCGAGTGCACTGAATCTGGGC
The DNA here is from genome assembly GCA_014860395.1 of Burkholderiales bacterium. Taxonomy (GTDB): domain Bacteria; phylum Pseudomonadota; class Gammaproteobacteria; order Burkholderiales; family SG8-39; genus 2-12-FULL-64-23. Next base: position 18,495 of record JACZJU010000164.1, read on the forward strand.
GGGCAATGGCGACGCTGCGAGTACAATACACGCCGGTCGAGCCTGGCAGCGAACCAAATTGGAACGCCCACTCGATTGCGCGGGGGCAGTCTATGGACATGAGAAGAACCTGGCGGCAGCAGGAACAACAATTGGTCGAGCGCTGGAATGCCGCGACCGAACGCTGCCAACAAGCCGAGGCCGAGGTATCGCGCCAAAGACAACCCCAGGGTTCGGGTGCGCCCAGCGAAGAATGCTTGCGCAGCGCGGAAGCAGCCAGAGTAGAACTGGAAGCCATGCGTAAGTTGGTCGCGCGGATGAAGGTGGAATTCAGTACCGGAAAGCGCTATTAAGGCCTATCCGAGCGAATTAATCGAATTGTCTTGACCTGGCTCGCGCCGGCCTGTATAAGGACGGTGCAGGAATGTAAGGTAGTGGAATTGCTGGTCCGTCGTAGCCGCGTCCGCGGTACTCCTCAGGTCTTCGTTTTCCTCCTTGAAGTTCTCGCATTCGGGCGCAAGCCTATTTTAATTTTTTTCTAGGAAATATAAGACATGAGTACAGGTACCGTTAAATGGTTCAACGACGCCAAGGGTTTCGGCTTCATCACCCCCGACGGCGGCGGCAAGGACCTTTTCGCACACTTCTCGGCAATCCAGGGCAACGGCTTCAAAAGCCTGCAGGAAAACCAGAAGGTAACCTTCGACATCACCGCCGGCCAGAAAGGCGACCAAGCTGTCAATATCAAGCCGGCTGAGTAATTCGCCAGGCTGAATAAAAAAGCCCGCTTTCGCGGGCTTTTTTTTCGCCTTGCGCGTGAAACACCCGCCCAGAAGGCTCGGCGGCCTGTTGATGGCGGTTAAGCCTGCCGCACGCAATCCACGTGATAGCGCCCGTCGTCGTCTTTCACCAGCCCGTGAATGTCGGTCTCGAATCCCGGGAACCTGTTGTTGAAGTCGCGTGCGAACTGCAGGTAGCGAACGATGGTGGCATTGAAGCGCTCGCCGGGAACCAGCAGCGGAATGCCGGGCGGATAGGGCGTGACCAGGACGCTAGTGACGCGCCCTTCCAGATCGTCGATTTTGACGCGGTCGATCTCATGGTGCGCCATGGCGGCGAAAGCGTCCGATGGTTTCATTGCCGGCTGCATGTCGGACAGATACATCTCGGTGGTGACGCGCGCCACGTCGTTCGCTCTGTACATGCCGTGGATCTGCTCGCACAGGTCACGCAGTCCCAATTTCTCGTACCGCGAATGCTTCTGGCAGAATTCCGGCACTGCGCGCCATATCGGCTGATTCTTGTCGTAATCGTCCTTGAACTGCTGCAGCGCGGTCACCAGCGTGTTCCATCGCCCCTTGGTGATGCCGATGGTAAACATGATGAAAAACGAATACAGCCCGGTCTTCTCGACGATAACGCCATGTTCGGACAGATATTTGGTGACGATGGCCGCCGGAATGCCGGTCTTTGCGAATTTGCCCGACACGTCCAGGCCCGGCGTGATGACCGTGGCCTTGATCGGATCGAGCATGTTGAAGCCGGGGGCAAGATTGCCGAAACCGTGCCATTTCTCGTTGGCCTTGAGCACCCAGTCCTCACGCGAGCCGATGCCTTCGGCGACGATCTTCTCCGGCCCCCAAACCTTGAACCACCAGTCCTTGCCCCACTCGGCGCCGACTTTGCGCATGGCGCGGCGGAATTCGATCGCCTCCAGTATCGATTCCTCCACCAGCGCCGTGCCCCCGGGCGGTTCCATCATTGCCGCGGCCACGTCGCAAGAGGCGATGATCGCGTACTGCGGCGAAGTCGAGGTGTGCATCAGATACGCCTCGTTGAAAGCGTGCCGGTCGAGCTTCTGCGTCTGCGACTCTTGCACCAGTATCTGCGAGGCCTGTGAAATGCCGGCGAGCAGCTTGTGCGTGGAGTGGGTGGCGAAAATGATCGAATCCTTGGTGCGCGGCCGGTCACGGCCGATGGCGTGCATGTCCTTGTAGAACTCGTGGAAAGTCGCATGCGGCAACCAGGCTTCGTCGAAGTGCAGCGTGTCGATTGATGAATTCAGAGTATGTTTCAGCATCTCGACGTTGTAGACCACGCCGTCGTAGGTGCTCTGCGTGATGGTGAGAATGCGCGGCTTCTTGCGCTTCGCCGCGCGCGCGAACGGATTCGCCTCGATCTTCTTCTTGATGTTCTCCGGGCTGAACTCCGCCAGCGGGATCGGGCCGATGATGCCAAGATGGTTGCGCGTCGGCGTGAGAAATACCGGAATCGCGCCGGTCATGGTGATTGCGTGCAGTATCGACACATGGCAGTTGCGATCGACGACGACGATGTCGTCCGGTGCAACGTTGGCGTGCCATACCATCTTGTTCGATGTGGAAGTGCCGTTGGTGACGAAGAAGCAGTGGTCGGCGCCGAAGATGCGCGCGGCATTCCTCTCCGAGGCAGCGACCGGCCCGGTGTGGTCGAGCAGCTGGCCGAGCTCATCCACCGCGTTGCAGACGTCGGCGCGCAGCATGTTCTCGCCGAAGAACTGATGGAACATCTGGCCCACCGGACTCTTCAGGAACGCGACTCCGCCCGAGTGGCCCGGACAATGCCAGGAATACGAACCGTCCTGCGCGTAGTGCACCAGCGCACGGAAGAACGGCGGCGCCAGCCCATCGAGGTAGGTGCGCGCCTCGCGGATGATGTGGCGCGCGACGAACTCGGGCGTGTCCTCGAACATGTGGATGAAGCCATGCAGCTGGCGCAGGATGTCGTTGGGGACGTGGCGCGAGGTGCGCGTCTCGCCGTAGAGGTAAATCGGGATGTCGGCATTGCGAAAGCGGATCTCGTCGATGAAGGTACGCAGGTTGAGTACCGCCGGATCGAGTTCCGGACCCGAAGTAAACTCCTCGTCGTCGATCGAAAGAATGAAGGCCGACGCGCGGCTCTGCTGCTGCGCGAACTGCGACAGGTCGCCGTAGCTCGTCACCCCCAGCACTTCCACGCCCTCCTCTTCAATCGCCTTGGCGAGCGCGCGGATGCCCAGTCCGCTCGTGTTCTCGGAACGGAAATCTTCGTCGATGATGACGATGGGAAAGCGGAATTTCATTGGGTTCTCCGTGGTCCGGAAGGCATAATCGCCTGCGGCGCAGGCATGAGACTCAAACCGGCTTCAATTCCGGAAACTGCAGGCCGCTGGACGCACCCACAGGACGGAGCGCGCATCTGTGGGGCGGCTGAAGGGACTGCTGGCCATGCTATTCACTGTGGGGCGAGAGAACCCAGGGTAATTTTGGCCGGATTATACGCCCCAAGGGATCGCACGCAACAATAAAAGAGGGGGTAATTCCACCCTGTTTATCAAATCGACAGCCGCCCGGCGACCCCGGGTAAGGCGCACAATGGCGGCGGAAGGCGCCAAGGGCGGATCGCACATGCCGATGCCCAATTCGAAAGGCGCGAAACACGTTAATCCAGCGCGGTTGCCGAAAGGGAATTATGCAAGAGATTGAATTCTGTCTGAATCGGGAGTTTGTCCAATTGAACCAACTGCTGAAGCTTGCGGGCCTGTGCGACAGCGGCGGCGCGGGCAAGGCGCTGGTGGCCGGCGGCACAGTCTCAGTCGACGGAAGCATCGAACTGCGCAAGACCTGCAAGATCCGGGTAGGGCAGATGGTCAGGCTTGGCGACGTCGAAATCAGGGTAGTGGCCGCGACTGGGGTCCCATCAGCTTGACCGGCGCCACCGCCACAACCCTTTAGATTTTCGGCAGCGTCACGCCATGCTGGCCCTGATACTTCCCGCCGCGGTCCTTGTACGAGGTTTCGCACACCTCGTCGGACTCGAAGAAAACCACCTGCGCCACGCCTTCGTTGGCGTAGATCTTGGCAGGCAGCGGCGTCGTGTTGGAGAACTCCAGGGTCACGTAGCCCTCCCACTCCGGCTCGAACGGCGTGACGTTGACAATGACGCCGCAGCGCGCGTAGGTTGATTTCCCCAGACATACGGTCAACACATTGCGCGGGATGCGGAAATACTCCACCGTGCGCGCGAGCGCGAAGGAATTGGGGGGAATGATGCACACGTCACCCTTGAAGTCGACGAACGACTTCTCGTCGAAATTCTTCGGATCGACTATGGTCGAATTGATGTTGGTGAAAATCTTGAAATCGTCCGAGCAGCGGATATCGTAGCCGTAGCTCGAGGTGCCGTAGGACACGATCTTGTGCCCGTTCACCTCGCGCACCTGCTCCGGCTCGAACGGCTCGATCATCTTGTGCTCCGCCGCCATGCGACGGATCCACTTGTCGGATTTGATGGTCATAATTTCAACTGTTGTCCGCAGAAGGTCGGGGGAGAGAAATCAGAAATCAGAAGTATTTCTAGTTGTGCAGGGCGCTTTTACGCGGGGGGATATACGCCCCAACGGAAGTCCCCTTGGGGGACAAGGGGGGATGCATCCCCCCTTGTTCGTCTGATCAGGGCTTTTCCCCCGCCGGAGACACGCTGGCCAATCCCGCCAACTCAAGTATTCTGTATGACGATATTCGGGAATTTCGACGTCATGTCGCGCGCCTGCTCCGAGATCTTGACCGCGACGCGGCGGGCGATCCTCCTGTAGATATCGGCGACGCGCCCGTCGGGGTCAGCCACCACGCTCGGCTTGCCCGAATCGGTCTGCTCGCGGATATGGATGTCCAGCGGCAGCGCGCCGAGGAATTCGGTATTGAAATCCTTGCACATTTTTTCCGCCCCGCCGGCGCCGAATATATGTTCCTCGTGTCCGCACTTGGAGCAGATGTGGGTGCTCATGTTCTCGACGATGCCGATAATGGGGATGCCAACCTTCTCGAACATCTTCAAGCCCTTGCGCGCATCGATCAAGGCGATGTCCTGCGGCGTGGTGACAATCACCGCGCCCGTGACCGGCACTTTCTGCGCCAGCGTCAGTTGGATATCGCCGGTGCCTGGCGGCAGATCGACCACCAGGTAGTCCACCCCCTGCCAGCGGGTATCCTTAAGCAACTGCTCCAGCGCCTGGGTCACCATCGGACCGCGCCACACCATCGGCGTATCGACTTCGATCAGGAAGCCGATGGAGATCGCCTGCAGGCCGTGCCCCATCATGGGCTCCAGCGTCTTGCCGTCTTTGGACTCGGGCCGGCCGGTGATCCCCAGCATCATCGGCTGCGAGGGTCCGTAGATATCGGCGTCGAGTATGCCCACGCTGGCGCCTTCGGCGGCAAGCGCCAGGGCCAGGTTCACCGCTGTGGTGGACTTGCCCACGCCGCCCTTGCCCGAGGCCACGGCGATAATGTTCTTCACTTCGGGTATCAGCTTGACCCCGCGCTGCACGCTGTGCGATACGATCTTGCTCGCAACATTGACCGTGACCTTGCCCACGCCCGGGATGGCGGCGAGCTTCGTCTGCACCATCTTGCGGATCAGCTCGATCTGAGTCTTGGCCGGATAGCCCAGTTCTATGTCGAGCGACACGTCGCTGCCGCTCACCTTGATGTTGCGCGCCGACTTGGTGGCGACGAAATCCTTCTCCGTGTTGGGATCGGTGATTTCCTTGAGGGCGACCTGGACTTGCAACTCTGAGACTGACATGCACTGACTCCTTCGCGCAATGGCCCGCGCCGCTGCCGCGACCCGGGAAAAGGCGTTCATTTTAATGGATATTCGGGGGGCTGCGCGATACAATTCAAGACTTGCGGGCCGCACCCGCCGCCGCCGTCGCGGCTGGCGGGTGCGCTCGTTTTCGGCATCTGAACAGGAATGAAGCGCAAACTCTTCGTAACCACCGCCCTGCCGTATGCCAACGGCTCGTTTCATATCGGCCATATCATGGAGTACATCCAGGCCGACATCTGGGTGCGATTCCAGCGCATGCAGGGCAACGAAGTGCATTTCGTTTGCGCCGACGACGCGCACGGCGCGCCGATCATGCTCAAGGCTGAGGCCGAAGGCGTCACGCCGCAGCAGCTGGTCGCGCGCATCGGCGCCGAGCGCAAGCAGTATCTCGACGGCTTTCACATCGGCTTCGACAACTGGCACTCGACCGATTCGCCTGAGAACACCGAGCTGTCGCAGGACATCTACCGCAAGCTCAAGGCGGCGGGTCTGATCTACACCAAGCCGGTGGAGCAGTTCTACGACCCAGTGAAGGGCATGTTCCTGGCCGACCGCTACATCAAGGGCGAGTGCCCCAAGTGCGGCGCCAAGGACCAGTACGGCGATGCCTGCGAGAACTGCAGCTCCGTGTATGCGCCGACCGACCTCATCAACCCATATTCGACGCTCTCGGGCGCCGCGCCCGAGCTCAAGAGCTCGGAACACTACTTCTTCAAGCTGTCCGATCCGAAGTGCGTGGCCTTCCTGCGCGAGTGGGTAGGCAACGACCGCCTGCAATCGCAAGTGGCGAACAAGGCGAAGGAATGGCTAGAAGGCAAGGGGGACAAGGCGCTAGGCGACTGGGATATCTCGCGCGATGCGCCCTACTTCGGCATTCCGATTCCCGACGCGCCGGGTAAATATTTCTATGTCTGGCTGGACGCGCCTATCGGTTATCTGGCTTCTTTAAAGAACTACTTCGACTCCGGAAAAGCCAGGAAGACAGGCGAAACACGTTCTTTCACCGAGTTCCTCGGTGCCAGCGATACCGAGCAGATTCACTTCATCGGCAAAGACATTATCTACTTCCACACCCTGTTCTGGCCGGCGATGCTCAAATTCGCCGGCTACAAGATTCCGAACAATGTCTACGTGCACGGCTTCATCACCGTTTCGGGCGAGAAGATGTCCAAGAGCCGCGGCACCGGCATATCGCCGCTGCGCTATCTCGAAATCGGCATGAACCCGGAGTGGCTGCGCTATTACATTGCGGCCAAGCTCAGTGCCAGCGTCGAAGACGTGGATTTCAATCCCGATGATTTCCTCGCCCGGGTAAATAGCGATTTGATCGGGAAGTACGTCAATATCGCCAGCCGTTGCGCTGGATTCATCGCTAAGCGGTTCGAAGGAAAATTGCTCGGGCAGGAAGACGGCAACGCCTTCATAAGCGAGATGCAGGACGCGGCCTCTGTGATTGCAGGGCTATTTGAGAATCGCGAATACGGCAAGGCCCTACGCGACATCATGCTGCTTGCAGACAAAGCCAATGCCTTTGTCGATGTCAATAAGCCGTGGGAAGTCGCCAAGACCGGACGCCCGATCGATCTGCACAGAACGTGTACGGACGCGCTGCAGATGTTCCGGCTTCTTACGCTTTATCTGAAGCCCGTACTTCCGGAATTGGCCAAAAGCGTCCAGATCTTCCTGAATATCCCGGAACTTAAGTGGGCCGATGCGGGTGCGCTCATGCCCGCCGGCCATGAGATCAACAAGTACCAGCATCTCATGACCCGAGTCGAGGAAAAGCAGCTCGACGCGCTGTTCGACATCGAAAAGGAAATCCCGAAAGTGACTCCCTCCACGCCGCACCCGGCCTCCCCCGGCCCCGCAACCCCGACCGCGGCCGCGGCAGCCGCGACCATATCGATTGACGACTTTGCCAAGATCGACCTGCGCATCGCGAAAATCGTCAAAGCCGAACACGTAGAGGGCGCGGACAAGCTGCTGAAGCTCACGCTCGATATCGGCACCGAAGAGCGCACCGTGTTCGCCGGCATCAAGTCGGCCTAT
>JACZJU010000165.1 GCA_014860395.1 Burkholderiales bacterium
GTTTGGAATAACCAAACGGCGCTCCTCGCGCCTTGCGCTGCATCCCCAATTGCCCCCGTCGCGTTCATGTGCTGAATGTGAACAGCCCCTATTACTCGCGCGTCACGCGCACTACCTCTTCCAGGCTGATCGCACCCTCGGCGGCCCAGCGCATGCCATCGTCGCGCAAGGTGCGCATGCCGTGCGCAAGCGCATGGTCGCGCAAAACCTGCTCGGACGCGCGGTCGTGAATCAGCCGGCGCAGCGCGTCGTCTACGCTCAGCAGTTCGTAGATGCCGGTGCGGCCGCGATAACCCGAGTGGTTGCAGGCGGGGCAGCCTTGCGCGGTATAGAAAGTGCCTGCCCTGGGTGCGAACCCGAGCGCCTTCAGTTGAGCCCCATCCGTGGTAAACGGCTTGCGGCATTCCAGGCAAAGGCGGCGCACCAGCCGCTGCGCCACCACGCCGATCAGGCTGGTGGCGAGCAGAAACGGTTCCACCCCCATGTCGACCAGCCGGGTAACGGCGCTCACCGAATCGTTGGTATGCAGCGTGGCGAACACCAAGTGCCCGGTCAGGCTCGCCTGCACTGCGATCTGCGCGGTTTCCAGATCGCGGATTTCGCCGATCATGACCACGTCCGGGTCCTGGCGCAAAATGGTGCGCAGGGCGCGCGCGAAACTCATTTCAATGCGGGTGTTGATCTGCGTCTGGCTGATGCCGTCGAGGTCGTACTCGATCGGGTCCTCCACCGTCATGATGTTGAGCGCTTTTGGATCCAGGCGCGAGAGCGAGGCGTAGAGCGTCGTGGTCTTGCCCGACCCGGTGGGGCCGGTGACGAGAACGATGCCATGGGGCTCGCGGATGAGCTTGTCCATGTACGCTAGCGTCGCGTCGTCCATACCGAGCCGCGTCAGATCGAGGCGTCCGGCCTGCTTGTCGAGCAAGCGCAGCACCACGCGCTCGCCGTGCCCGGTCGGAATCGTCGACACCCTGACGTCGATCGGCTTGCCCGCCACCCGCAGCGTAATGCGCCCGTCCTGCGGCAGGCGTTTCTCCGCGATGTCGAGCTGCGCCATGATCTTGATGCGCGAGACGATAGCGCCGTGCAGCGCGCGCGCCGGCTCGATCAGATCGCGCAACGTGCCGTCGATGCGCAGCCGCACCACCGAGCGCGCTTCGAAAGGTTCGATATGGATATCGGAGGCGCCGTCGCGCAGTGCCTGCGTAAACAGCGCGTTGATCAAACGGATAAGCGGCGCGTCGTTCTGGCTTTCAAGCAGATCTTCGACCCGCGGGATATCCTGCAACAGCCTGGACAAGTCGAGATCCTGCGCGAGATCATCGGCAAGGGCGGCTGCCCCCGCGTCCGCGCCGTTATACATGGCCGAAATGAGTTCGTCGAACTCGTCGGCGCCGATGCGCCTCGCCTGCAGCGGCACGCCCAACGTGCGGCGCACTTCGGCGAGCGCGCCCGCATGGGCGCCGCTGCGCACCGCCACCTGCGCCAGACCGTCGCCCAAGCCGGTGACGACGACGCCTTTGGCCTTGGCGAAGGCGTAGGGAACGACCGGTTTGATCATTGTGACGCTGGCTTGTCCGCTCCTGCCGCAGGCGCGCTCTGGCGCGGCGGCAGACTGGGCGATCCGTAATCGGGAAGCACGCTGGGCGCGGGCTTGGACTTGAGTTGCTCGCCGAGGATGTAGTCGTAACGGTCGCTGGAAAGCGAATCGGCGCGCTCGGCGCTGCGCAGCAGCGTCGGCTTCAGGAACACCATGAGGTTGGTCTTGCTGCGCGTGCGGGTGTTGTACCTGAACAGGCCGCCGAGTATGGGGAGGTCGCCGAGCCCGGGCACCTTTTCCACGCCGTCCTTGAACGAGTCCTCGATCAGGCCGCCGATCACGACGATCTGACCGTCGTCGACCAGCACCGTCGAATCGACCGAGCGCTTCTTGGTAATGATGCCCGAGGGGCCGGTGGAATCCACGCTGGATACCTCCTGCGAGATCTGCAGCCGTACCGCGCCGCCCTCGGAGATTTGCGGCTTGATCTTCAGCGTGAGACCGACGTCCTTGCGCTCTATCGTTTGAAACGGCGTCGGCGTGGTCGCCGCCGCCGACACGGCGTACTGGCCGGTAATGAACGGCACATTCTGGCCGATCACGATTTTCGCTTCCTCGTTGTCCAAAGTCAGCAGCGTCGGCGTCGACAGGATGTTCGTATTGGAGTCAGACTGGAGCGCGCGCAACAGCAGGCCGAGATTCAGAACCTCGACGCCGGTGCCCGGAATAGTGACCGTGCCCTGCACCACGCCGATATTCAAGCCTCGCCCGGCCGCGGCCGGATTCTGGGAAATCGCGCCGATGTTCTGGCTGGCGGTGCCGAAATTGGTGCCGCCGAAGCCCTGCGTATTGCTCTTGCTCAAGCCGCTCAGGCTCTGCCACTGGATGCCGAACTCCGCCGCCTTGTCGGCGCTGACCTCGGCAATCAGCGCCTCGACATACACCTGCGCCCGGCGCACGTCGAGTTTCTCCACAACTTCGCGCAGATTGTTGTAAATCGCGTCCGGTGCAGTGATGATGATCGAGTTCGTCGCCGCATCCGCCTGGATGATGCCGGGTGTGGACGCACTGGACGTCGCGGCCGCCGGCGCCTGACCCAGCGGCGAAGCAGACGCGGCCGTGCGCGCCTGTGCGCCTGCGCCCGCGGAATCACCGCCGTAGATCGCGCGCAAGACCTCCGCCAGCTTCACCGCCTGGGCGTTTTTCAGATAAATCACATGAATATTGCCGCCAGCGCTGGTGGCCGTATCGAGCATCGCCACCAGTTCGCGCACCCGCCGCAATTTCGACGGATCGCCCGCGCGCGCGAGCACGCTGTTGGAGCGTGCATCCGCGGCAATGGTAAAACGGCTGGTCGGGTCGGCCGCCTGCGCCGGCTCGGTGAGCAGGCGGTTGATGGTCTGCGCGACGTCGAGCGCAGAGGCATGCAGAAGCGGGATGACGACCGAATCGGAATCGGTAGCCTGGTCGACCGATTCGATGATTTTCTCGATGCGCTGCAGGTTGCTCGCGTAATCGGTAACCACCAACGTGTTGTTGCCCGGATAGGCGGTGACGCTGTTGTTGGGGCTGATCAGCGGACGCAACACCGTCACCATCTGCGCCGCCGACTCGTGCTGCAGCCTGAAAATCTGCGTCTGAATGACATCTCCCCCCGCGCGTGGCCGCTCCTGCGGTCCCGCCGTGGGGCTGCGATGCATTTTGGCCTCGATCTCGGGGACGATCATGACCACGCCGCGATCCTCGACCGCACTGAATCCCTGCAGCCGCATCGCCGACAGAAACACCTGGTACACGAGCGAGCGCGACATCGGCTTGGCCGAGACGATATTGACCGTGCCCTTGACGCGCGGATCGAGAATGAAGTTCTTCCCGGTGATTTCGCTCACCGCCTTCACCACGCCTTCGATGTCGGCATTGACGAAGTTGAGCGTGACGACATCGGGGCCGCTGATGCGCGCACTCGCATCGGCGCCGGAGGTCGCCGAGGAGGACCCGGCGGAAGCCGTGTCGGCGGACCACGCCTGGCCGCACGATGCGGCGATGGCCAGCGACAAAAACCCCATTCGTAACCAATAATGCTTCATAGTTGATCCTCGGGCGCGCCGTGAGTATGCGATGGCGTTATCATTTTAAAATTGTGGCTTCTATCTATTCAGTTTCAGCGGGCCGGCGCCTGGAGCCTCCGGCCCGCCGAACAACCGGTCGCGCGGCTCGCGGGGCAACGGATACCGCCGCCTGCGCAGACCGGGGCGCGGATCCTGCGGATACTGTCCTCTCCGGCAATGCGAGCGTTTCGCGCAACCCGTTGCGCTCCAGAATGACGTGCTCCGCATGGACTTCGGCCAGACGGATGCCCGGAGCGACGTCCTCGCCCTCGTGCACCGCCAGAACCTGCTTCGCCTCAAGTTGCACCACCGCGTAGCCGCGCCGGCCGCCCGACGCGGCGACCACGCCCAGCAGCTTGATCGCAATTCCGGTAGGTGCAGCCACCTGGTTGCGCGGCGCAGTGCCGAAAATGGCGCCGGCGGAAGCCACGCTGCCGCTTTGCGCTGCAGCCGCCTCCACACGCATTTCGGCGCGCGGAGCAAACCACGCCCAAGTCCAGTATGCGAGCACCGCGCCAAGCAGCGCGACCGCAACCAGCGTCAGCGAGGAAACGAGGGCCGTTTGCGCAAGACTGGATCGACCAAGCGGAAGCGCCTGCATTCTTCGTCAATTGCCATTCGCGCGCTGTAAATGGTGTCGGCCGGGCGCAGTAATCGGCCGGATGCATCGATCGAAGCATTATATAATGGAACACTTGTATTCGAGGCCGACAGATGCATCTGTCGGCGCATTATATAATGGAACTTGTCGCCCCCGAGACGGGGGCAGCAATTATTGATGGGGATAATTTGGCGATGCTGACCGGGGTTCGCGGGCAACGTGGGTTCACCTTGCTCGAAATAATGGTAGTTGTCGTCATACTGGGCATCCTCGCCGCCCTGGTGGTGCCGAAAATCATCAGCCGCCCGGACGAGGCGCGGGTGATCGCCGCCAAACAGGACATCGCCAGCCTGATGCAGGCGCTCAAACTCTATCGACTGGACAATCAGCGCTACCCGACGACCGAGCAGGGATTGCAGGCGCTGCTCACAAAGCCCACGACCTCGCCGATTCCGCTCAACTGGAAGCCGGGCGGGTACATCGAGCGACTGCCCAAAGACCCTTGGGGCGGCCCCTATCAGTACCTGAATCCGGGAGTACAAGGCGAGATCGACGTTTTCAGCTACGGCGCCGACGGCATGCCCGGTGGCGAGGGCAACGACGCTGACATCGGCTCCTGGAACCTCTAAGGGCGAGAATGAACAGCGTGACTATCTCGGAGCCAAGCCGGGGCTTCACGCTTATCGAAATGCTCGTAGTGCTGATGATCATGGGCCTGTTTATCGGGCTGGTCAGCACCATCACCCGGCCCGATGACCGCGCTCTGCTCAAGCTCGAAGCCGAGCGCCTGTCGCAGCTGCTGGACTTCGCCGTTACGGAAGCGCGGCTCACCGGAAAATCCATCGCCTGGACTGCCGACGAATCGGGCTACCGCTTCTGGCGTTCCGGTGACGATGCCCTCTGGACCGAAATCCGCGACAGCGAACTGCTGCGCGCGCGAACCCTGCCGCAGGGCATGTCCGTCTCCGACTTCCGCGTCGAAAACATGCGGCCGCAGGGTCCCATGCGCCTGGAGTTCACGCCGCAGGGCTCGTCGCTGGCGTTCACCATCGACGTGTCGCTGGGCGCGGAGCATTATGCGATTATCGGATCTCCGGTCGGGGAGGTGCGCGTAGTGCCCGGGGGAGGAAGCACCAATGGCGAAGTGGCCCTGCGTTAGGAGGCCGCTGCAATATGAATTCTGCAACGGCCGATCCAGGGGAGTTCGGGGGACGTGTTCCCTTATTTTGAAATGAACACCAGGCACAAAGGGTTTACGCTGATCGAAGTGCTGGTTGCGCTGGCGATCGTCTCGATCGCGTTGCTCTCGGCGCTGCGCGCGGCCGGGGAGGGCACGAACAACGTGGGCGAGTTGCGCTCGCGCCTGCTCGCGGGCTGGGTTGCCGAAAACCTTCTGGCAGAGCACCGCGCGCGCGCGGACTGGCTGCCGCTGGGCATACAACGCGGCACCGCGCGCCAAGGCGGCCTCGACTTCGCCTGGCGCGAGGAGGTAATCGCCACGCCGAATCCGGCTTTTCGCCGCGTCGACGTGCGGGTCTACGCGACGGCCGAAGAAGCGCATTCCCTGTCGCACCTCGCCGGGTTCATCGTCAACGCGCCTGGGGTGCGACGATGAAGCGGGCACGCGGCTTTACTCTGATCGAAGTCATGAGCGCGCTGCTGGTGCTGTCGCTGCTCGCGCTGATGTCCTACCGCGGACTGGGCGCCGTACTCGACGCGCGCGAGCACGTCAAGCACGAGACCGACAAGTGGCGGCACGTGGCGGCTTTCTTCGCGCGCTTCGAGCGCGACGTCGAACTCGCAGCGCCGCGTCCGGTGCGCACCCCCACCGGCATCGCGCCGGCATGGCTGGGCGTGCCGAGCGCAACCGCCGAGGCAAGTCTAGAATTCAGCCGCTTCGCCTCGACCGAGGGCGTGGACACGGCGCGCCGCATAGGCTACCGCCTGAACGACAAGAATGAGATCGAGTTGTGGCTGTGGCCCGGACTGGATGTCGCCCCCGACGCGCTGCCCGCGCGCTACCCCGTGCTCGCCGGGGTGAAAACTTTCGAACTGCAATATCTCGACCGTTCCCTTGTTTGGGTCGACACCTGGCCGACGTCGCCGGCCGACCAATCCGTTCCCCGCGCCGTGCGCCTGCGCATTGTGCTCGCCTCGAACGAGGAAATCGTGCGCATATTCGTGCTGCAGTCATGAGCATAAGAATACGACAGCGACAGCGCGGCGTCGCCATTGTGCTCGCCATGGGCGTGGTCGCGCTTGCCGCTATGGCCGCTGCGGCGATCATGGTTTCGCAAAGCACCTGGGCACGTCAGGTCGAGCTCACTACCGATCACATCCAGGCGCGGGCTGTGCTGCTGGCCGGCGCCGACTGGGCGCGCGCCCTGCTCGCCGACGACCGCCGCTTGAGCGACGTTGATCACCTGGGCGAACCCTGGGCCTTGAAATTGCCGCCATTGCCGGTTGAAAACGGCGAGCTCGTGGGCCAGATCGAGGATGAGCAGGGCAAATTCAATCTCAACAACGTGGTAACGCAGGGGAAAATCAACGTGGCGCAGTTCGCGCATTTGCGTAGCCTGCTCTCGACACTGGGCCTGCCCGATGAACTCGCCGACGCGCTTGCGGACTGGATCGACGCGGACAGCGAGCCGCAGCCGGGGGGCGGCGCCGAGGACGCGTACTATCTTGCCTTGAATCCTCCTTATGTCGCCGCGAACCGGCCGCTGATCGACGTGGCCGAACTCGCGCTGGTGCGCGGCTTCGACGACAATGTGCGCACACGCCTGCGCCCCTACGTAACCGCGCTGCCCACGTTCACCGCGGTCAACGTGAATACGGCGCCGGCGGAGGTGCTCGCCGCGGTGCTTGAGGGGCTGGACCTGGGCGGCGCGCAGTTGCTGGTAGCCCAGCGGGAGCGGGCCTATTATCGCAGCAGCGACGACTTCCTCAGGCGGCTGCCGCAGGGCGTGGAGGCAGCCGCGGGCGACATCGGCGTAAGCAGCGCTTACTTCATGGCTACATTGCGGGTGACCATCGGCGGGGCGCAGGCACGCGGCAAAGCCCTGCTCGCACGCGGGGGCGCCGGCTGGCCCGAAATCGTATGGCGCAAGTATTTATGAAGCATCCGAGCCAACCACCCAGGGCCGTGCAGGAAGGAATTGCAATCCAATGAAACACTTAGTCAGGGCTACGCTATGAGCTTGCTTCGAATCTACTGTTCTTTGACTGACGCGCCGCAACGGTGTCAGTGGGCGCTGGTCGGCGACGGCGGCGAGCCTATCGTCGGAGAAGGTCCGCTGGCGCAGCTGCCGCAGCGCGCCGAGCGCGTGCAGCTGGTGCTGCCCGCCGCCGAAGTCCTGATCACGCGCGCGCACCTGCCGCAATCGGCACGGCGCCACGCCGGATCGGTGCTCGCCTATGCCGTGGAAGACGAAACGGTGGGCGATCCCGATGCCAGCCAGGTGAGTTGGCTCGGTACGGCCGCGGACGCAGATGTGCTCGCCGTTGCGGACCGGCGAGGGCTCAAAGTCTGGGGCGATGCACTCGACGCGGTTGGCATACGCGGCTACGAGGTACATTGCGAAACCCTGATGCTGCCGTGGATAGCGGGGGAATGGAGCCTGGCCTGGAATGGGAGTGAGGGCTTCGTGCGCACCGCTGAACTGGAAGGCGCGGCGACTGATTGCGGCGCCCCGGATTCTCCGCCGCTGTCGCTGCGCATGATGCTGGACGAGGCGAAATCGCGAGGCGAGGCGCCGGCCGCGATCGCCGTGTATGCGACCGCGGCGGAGTCGCCCCTTGAAATCGAGGCATGGCAACGTGCTCTTGGCGTGGCGCTGCGCATGGCCGAACCCTGGGACTGGCGCACCGCGCCGACCGAAGCCGGTATTAGCCTGGCGCAGGCGCGCACGCGCTGGCGCCTGCCCCCCGGCACGCTGGCGCGCCTGCGGCCGGCGGCCTGGATAGTGGGCGCCGCCCTGGCAGTGCATGCACTGGCGCTGGTCGTAGACTGGACGCGGCTCGCCAGCGAGCAACGCAGCCTGCGCGCGAGCATGGAATCGCGTTTTCGCGCGGCCTTTCCCGAAGCGGTCGCGGTGGCTGACCCGGCGCTGCAGATGCGGCGCAAACTCGCCGAAGCGCGCCATGCCGCAGGTCAGCCCGATAGCGGCGACTTCCTGCCGATGATAACGAATGTGGCGGCCGCGCTGAAGCTGGCGCCGCCGGGCGGACTGCGCGTCGCATCCTACGAAAGCGGACGCATGACGCTCGAACTCGCCGGGGTCGGGGACGCTGGCATACGCCGCATCGTGGCGCGTCTGCTGCAGTCCGGACTGCAAGTCGACAATGCCGCTGCCGCTTCGCCGGCCCCGGGCCGCCCCGGCGGCGGGACTGTGGTCATCACGGTGCGTTCGTCATGAAAGCGCGCCTGCTCAAGCTGTGGGAGTCGCGCTCGCCGCGCGATCGGGTGATCATCGCCGTGCTGGCTGCGGTGGTGGCAGTCGCGCTATACCTGTCGCTGGTGCAGTCGGCGTATCGCGCGCGTATGCAACTGGGTTCGTCGGTGTCCGTCCTGCGCGCTCAGGCGCTGCGTCTGGAAGCCGATGCGAACGAGCTCGCGCGCGCGCGCGCTGCGCCCGCGGCTCCCGCGCCGCAGACCGATCTGCGCACGCAGGTGCAGGCCCAGGCCGGCGCTGCCGGACTCGCCGGCGCGTTGCTGCGCATCGATGCCCGGGACGCGGATCAGGTTCAGGTGGTATTCGGCTCCGTCGCGTTCGCCGACTGGCTCGCCTGGATCGCGACCCTGCAGGCGCAACGCATCCGCCTGGACAGCAGCCGCATCGAGGCCCTGAGCACGCCGGGACTGGTGAGCGTTACGGCCACCCTCAACCGCGCAAAATCGCAGTGAGTCGTTGGCGCCTGATTGCCCTCGGGCTCGCCGCCTATGCGCTCGCACTGATCGCCACGGCGCCGGCAACTTTGATCGATGCGCGCCTCGCGCAGGCGAGCGCGGGCGGGGTGCGCCTGGCCGAAGCCCGCGGCACGCTATGGTCTGGAACAGGGCAGATCGAGATCCGGGACGCGAACCGCAACAGCGGAATCGCAAAAAGCATAGCCTGGCGTATTCGACCGGCATATTTGCTGCGCGGAACGCTGCGCTACGAAATCGCGCTGGACCACACCGCACAGCACTTTCCGGTGACGATTTCCCTATCCGGCATCGAAGTGACGGACGCCGACATCAACCTGCCGGCCGCGGCACTGGGCCTGGGCGCGCCCAAGCTGGCCCCGCTCGGACTCACCGGCGACATGCTGCTGCACATCGCGCGGCTTGCCATTGGGCGCGGCGCGGTCCACGGCAACGCCACCCTGCGATGGCGCGACGCGGGTTCAGCGTTCACGCGGATCTCGCCTCTGGGCGACTATGAGCTGCGCTTCGAAGGCGACGGCAAAGCGGTGCGCGCGACACTGCGCACGCTGCAAGGACCGCTGCAACTCGATGGGCAGGGCTCCTGGGCGAGCGGGCGCAATCCCGTGTTCCGGGGAAACGCGCGCGTTCCGCCACCGCAGCTGCAACAGCTCGCGCCGCTGCTGCGCATGATCGCCGTGGATCGCGGAGAGGGCCGCTTCGATTTGATACTCAAGTAACGAGGAACAAGGCAGTTTCGGGATTGCCGCAACCGCCCTTGAATCGAAGACGCGCGGGACTGCATGTCTCGCTATCGCGTAACGAACCTGTAAAAAAACCGGGCTAATCTGTCCGAGTCCGCGTGGGAAGGCATGCGGCCGCGCAGCATCTATGATTTTGATCAAACGGTGCACGCCTTAGATTTGATCAAATACCACCAATGCTGGCTTGCTGCGTATTGGATTGCGACGGCTGGTCGAGCTTTCTCTGATCCACCCGGTCAATAAGACTGGAATTTTATCGAGAGGCAAACATGAACAAGACTGCTGGACAATTCGCATCGGTCCTTTCCGCCGTGTTTGCACTGGGTATGGGCGCGAGCTGCGCCCAGGCACAGGATCATGGCTATGTTATGGCCCCGACCTCTGACAACGTCGTGGTCAAGAATCCGTTCGGCCTGTGCTGGCGTACGGGCTACTGGACGCCAGCTATGGCGACCATGGAATGCGACCCGGATCTGGTGCCGAAGAAAGCCGAACCTGCGCCCGCGCCCAAGCCCGCGCCGGTCGCAATGCCCGCACCCAAGCCCGCGCCGGTCGCAAAACCCGCGCCCAAGCCGGTCGCCGAAACCGTGACCCTGGCCGCCGAAACGAACTTCGATTTCGACAAGTCCGTGCTCAGGCCCGACGGCAAGGCCAGGCTCGACGATTTGGCGGGCAAGCTGAAGGCGGTGAACCTGGAGGTCATTATCGCCGTCGGCCATACCGACAGCATCGGCAGCAAGGCGTACAACCAGAAGCTGTCGGAGCGCCGGGCGAACTCGGTCAAGGCTTACCTGGTAAGCAAAGGCATCGAAGCCAATCGCATCCACACCGAGGGCAAGGGCGAGACGCAGCCGATCGCCGACAACAAGACCCGTGAAGGCCGCGCCAAGAACCGCCGCGTGGAAATCGAG
The DNA here is from genome assembly GCA_014860395.1 of Burkholderiales bacterium. GTDB lineage: Bacteria > Pseudomonadota > Gammaproteobacteria > Burkholderiales > SG8-39 > 2-12-FULL-64-23. Next base: position 10,831 of record JACZJU010000165.1, read on the forward strand.
GTGCTGGGCTCGCGCGCACAGTAGGCATTCCACGATCCTGAAAAGCCCCGCACACGCGGGGCTTCTTTATTGCGCACGCGGGAGGGAATCCTCTGGAATTAATGCACGCCGCGGCGGAACCTGTATTCCTTGTAGCTGAGTATCATGCCATCGGGCGTGATCTGCTCCAGCCTGAGGCCGGGCGCCACTTGGTCGCCCTCGTGCAGCAGGCGGCCATTGATGCCGACCAGACGCTCCGCAGATTTGCCTGAATAGGCATGCACCGAAATCGACATGGGGGGAAGTTCCTGCTGGATCGCCAGCGGCAGCTCGGCCATCATCATCACTCTCGGCGCCGGCGCGGCGGCGACACTGCGCCCGCCGGATGCTAGCTCCGGCGCCGGTGCTGCGGCTCTCTCGGGCGCCCGCGCAACCGCTGGCGCTTGCTGCTTTTCAATCCTGACGGCGGCTGCCTGCGATTGTGCGGGCGCAGGCGCAGAAACAGCCGGTGTTGCCGGCGCCGGATTATGCAACTGCAGTTCAGGCTGCGGCTTTGGCGTCATGTCAGGCGCGGCAGGCGCCAGTTTGCTTTGCGCCGCTTCGGTCGGCTTTGCCGCAACGGCAGTCGGCGCCGGCGCCGCAGGTTCCGACTGCCACGGGCGCAGCCAGCCTATCGCAATGCCCGCGCCGAGCAGGACCAGCGCGAGCAATCCGTACCAGAGAGGCGCCGGCCGCTTGGGCGCAGTCGCCGTCGCCTGTCCCAGCAGCAGCGTGGGCGCGGCCCCGCGCTGGCGCAGTTGATCGGATTTGCGCAAAGCATCGAGGATATACGACATGGCTAATTTTCCCCTTGCTTGCGCGCGAGTTTCGGCGCCGTTTCATCCGTCACGCTGGCAAGGCGCACCAGCGTCCGAGGTCCGACCACGCCGTCGGGTATCAGTCCTTCAGCCAGTTGAAACTGCTTCACCTGATGCAGCAGCGCCTGATCGAACAGCGGGGCTTCACCAGGCTCCGCCGTACGGCCTTGCGCCTGCGCGAGTTGTCGGGCTAGCCATGCCACCGCCGGTCCGCGCTCACCGGATCGAATATTGTCGTGCGCCTCCGGCGGCATGCGCCAGAACAGGGTGTACTGCCCCGACCATTGCGCCGCCAGCGCGCCGATAGCAACCGTCCTGGTCTGCGCGCCCAGGACGAAGTCGGCGCTCTTGTCGTCAAGCGCGTTCAGGGTTGCGTAAAAACTCCGATTTTGCGCGTCGCGCAACAGCAGCACCGCAGGCCGGTTCAATTCACGCAGTTCATCCAGTCCGGCACGGGCGCTGCGACAACGCAAACCCAGGCCTTCGGCCTGCCTGCAGGCATCTCCTCCTTGATAGTCCGCGCCCCAGGCCCGAAACAATGCCGTATAGGCCAGCGCACGGCTGTCGACCAGCGCGAGATCCGCGGGCCACTCCAGCGTGTCCGGCAACGCGCCGGCCGGCTTCGCCGCAGGGTGCGCGGCTGTCGCCGCGCTCGCAGCGGCGTCCGCCTGCGGCGCACGCGACCCGGGCACCTCCTGCTCCTTCCAGTACACGGCAAGCACCAGCGCCACCACGGCCAAGAGAATCGCCCCGGCCCCCAGTGTACGCAGCAAGCCCCGCCGCGATGACGGCTGATGCAACACCTCGCGCGCAGCCTGCGCCAGCGTCGCGGCGTCGATCCGCTCTTTGCTCTGCGTGTAGGCGCCGAGGAGCGCGCGGTCGCACAGAACGTTGATAACCCGGGGAACGCCGCCGCTCAAGCGGTACAAGCGCCCCACCAGGCGCTCGGGAAACAGCTGCCGCTGCGCGCCCGACACTTCGAGCCGGTGGCGCACATAGGCCGCCACTTCCGGCTTGGTCAGCGGCCCCAGGTGATAGCGCGCGACGATGCGCTGGCTGAGCTGGCGCAGTTCCGGCCGCTCCAGCATCAGCGCGAGTTCGGGCTGGCCCAGCAGGATGATCTGCAGCAGCTTGCGCTGGTCGGTTTCCAGATTGGTGAGCAGGCGCATCTGCTCCAGCACCTCGACCGAGAGATTCTGCGCCTCGTCGATGATCAGCACCGTGTGCCGGCCCTTGGCATGGGCTTCGAGCAGGTAGGAATTGATGCAATCGACGAATACCTTGACGCTGGTGTTGCCCGGCGGGTAGGCGATGCCGAATTCCACGCAGATGGTCGAGAGCAACTCCTCCACCGTCAGCTTCGGATTGAAGATGTAGGCCACGTCGCAGGAGTCCGGAATCTGCTGCAGCAGGCAGCGGCACACCGTGGTCTTGCCCGCACCCACCTCGCCCGTGAGCAGCACGAACCCGCCGTCGCCGCCGACACCATAGAGCAAATGCGCCAGCGCCTCCTGGTGGCGTTGACTCAGGTAAAGATAGCGCGGGTCGGGCGCAATGGAGAACGGCGCTTCGGCAAGACCGAAAAAGTGTAGATACATGGTGCCGGACAAAGGGAGCGAGTCGACATTATAGCGGCGTGCACCCTGCGCTGCCCGTGCTGTCTGCATCCCGGCGCAATTCGCCTGCGCACGCTTCGGCGCCGCCCGTACATGGCGGAACGCGCCGGCTGCGAATTCCTATTCGCTGATATCGCGTACCAGCTCGCGAAACCTGACCACCTCGTATTCGTCGCCGCTTTCGAGCACGCCCTGCGGCATGAGCAGGCAGCTCGCTTCCCCCTTTTGATACTCCATGTTCTGCCCGGGGACGAACGCTCCGGCGCGCAAAAGTGGGCGATCAAGCGCTCGCACAGCTCCATCTCCGGCGGCAGCAGGCCGTCGGGAGAGAACGCGGAAAGCGTGACCGCTTCCTTGATGTTGGCCATATGGTGATCCGGCTTCTTGCTGCCAAACAGACTGATCATGCGCGTCTCACACAGATATCGCGGGCGCCATCATGAGGCCAAAAGCGTCGGGGCATCAACGCCTGCGGCCGTGTTTGACATTCTTTTACAAACCGCCGCTACCGCAACCGGTGCGGTAGTTGTGCCTGCAGATCGCTAATTTTCGCCTCGAGATTGTGAATGCGGTTGATCAGCGTGAGCGCCAGGGCAAGTGTCTGCGTATCCAGCTCCAGGTCGTCGCGCAAGCGGACTGCGGCTCGTACCGTGACCAGGATATCGCCGCTGAAGACCCACTCGGCTTCCTGCGGATTCTTCGGCGCCAAAGCGCCGTAGTCGACGAGCTCGCGCAGCTCGGCTTCCGACAGGCCCGAGAGCTGCACCAGCTCGGCAAATGAACACTCGCAGTGGGCGTCCAGCCAAACAACGTCAGCTTGCCGGAGTTCCATTTTTCATCTCCCGTTCGAAATGACCGCGTGGATTGAAAGTCGAGCCATCCGCCAGTTCCTTGAACAAGGCCCGCTCGCGCTCGCTCAGCACCGTGGGCACGACGATCTGGACGATGGCATACAGGTCGCCTTCGCCCGATGTCGGTTTGGGCAGCCCGCGCCGGGCCAGCCGCAATTTCTGGCCGGCGTGCGTCCCCGGCGGCACTTTGAGGTGCACCGGGCCGTTCAGCGTAGGCACTTCGACCACCGCGCCCAGCGCCGCTTCCCATGGCGTCAAAGGCAGGTCCAGGTACAGATCGTGGCCGCTGACTCGGTACAGCGCGTGCGGGTGCAAAGCAATATTGAGATACAGGTCGCCGTCGGCTCCGCCGCCCACGCCCTTGCCGCCCTTGCCGCGCAGCCGCAGCCTTTGCCCATCTGTGGCGCCCTTGGGAATGCGTGCCTTGAATGATCGCTCGACGCGATGCAAACGGCCGTGCTGATCGTATTCCGGCACCGTGAGATTCAGCTCCACCGTGGTGCCGCGACAGGCGTCATCCAAAGTGATGTGTGCCGTAATCTCGTAATCCTGCCCGGGCATCTTGAAACCGCCGCCCTGCCCCGCTTGCCGCCTGCCGCCCGCGAGACCGGCGAACAAATCCGCCAAATCGACGTCGTCGAACGAGAACTGCGTGTCCCCGAACTGCTTGGCCCAGTCCGGCGGCGGTTGAAAATCCTGTCCGGGTTTGTGCCGGCCCAACTGGTCGTAAGCAGCGCGCTTTTCCGGATCCTTGAGGGTCTGGTAGGCATCCGCGATCTCCTTGAATTTCTCCTCGCCGGCAGGATCCTTGGAGACATCCGGATGATATTTGTGCGCGAGCTTGCGGTACGCCTTCTTGATCGCGTCGGTGTCGGCGTCGCGCTCGACGCCGAGTATCTGGTAGTAGTCTTTGTATTTCATCGCTCATTCCTCAAGCGTAAACTTCGATTCACGGCGATCGCGCCGGCGCCTCATGCGCCTCCTGCGGTTCGACGTGAATGGTGACCGACGCCTTTGCCAGATGGCCGGCGATCGATTCCTCCAGCCGGTCGCACAAGGCGTGGGATTCGCGCACGCTGGTATCCCCCGGCAGCAGCAGGTGAAAATCGATGAAGCGCGTAGCGCCCGCCTTGCGCGTGCGCAGTGCATGAAAGCTCGCCCCTGCGGGCAGTCCTGCACGGATGAGTTCCTCGGCTTTGGCAATTTCCTGCGGTGACAAAGCCGTATCCATCAGGCCATCGATAGAGCGGCGCAGCAAATCGACGCCGGTGACGACGATGTGCAGCCCCACTGCGATTGCGATCAACGGATCGAGTATTTGCCATCCCGGCAGGAACACGATCACCAGCAGCCCCCCCAACACGCCTGCCGAAGTCCACACGTCGGTCAGCAGGTGCTTCGCGTCGGCCTCGATGGTGACGCTGTCATGCTTCGCCGCGACCTTGAGCATGAGGCGGGCGGTGGTAAAGTTCATTGCCGCCGCAAGCAGCCCGACGAAAATTCCCAGGCCGAGATTTTCCAGCGGCGCGGGGTGCATGAAGCGATTCCATCCGGTGTAGATGATGGAGGCGGCGGCAAACAGGATCAGCGTGCCCTCTACGCCGATCGAAAAATACTCGGCCTTGTCGTGGCCATAGGTATGGCGATCATCGGCAGGCCGCTCGGCGATGGTGAGCGCGGTCAGGGCGACCAGACCTGCGGCGAGATTGACCAGCGCCTCCAACGCGTCGGACAGGAGGCTCACCGAGTCTGTCAGGAAATAGGCGCCGAACTTCAGGAAAAGCGTCGCGATCGACGTGGCGATCGAGAGCAGGGCCATTTTTCGCGTAGCTTTCATCGCCTTTTCTGTGCGCACCCTTAAGAGTCTTACGAACCAGGCCACTGCCCGCGCTCGCGCGAGCGCTGGCTCATTATGCCATCTGCACGCGCCGCAGACGAAACCGCGTCCGGACCAGCGCCATCCTGCGCGTTGCCGCGCTCGGGCAACAAGAGGCTATTTCTTTCTTGATGGCAACGCGATCGTCCTGCCGGCAACCATGAATGCACCCCGCCCGAGATGATGTATCGTCCGCGGATGTTTGCGCGCGCGGTCGATCCACGCTTTCAACACTTCGAGAATGAAGAAACAGTATCTGGACACCAGCTTCGCATCGACGACTTTGCATTCGAGTGCGGCATAGCATTCGTCGATCAAAGGCGCCTTGACGCGCGAAGCGCCCACCGGCGTGAGACCGAAAGCCTTGAACTTGTCCTGCTTCCGCCCCGAGGTATTGCCGCAGCCCACCACCGCTGCCGCAAGCTCGACGGTCGGGATGTTGATTACGCATTCCTTGCTCGCCTTCAGCATGCCGAAAGAATGGTTGCGGTTGCTGATTACGCAGCCGACCAGCGGCGGCTCGAATTCCATCATCGTGTGCCATGACATGGTCATGATGTTCGCCCGGTCTTTTTGGGCGGTTGTGACCAGCACCACCGGCCCCGGCTCGATCAAGCGGTAGACCCGGGACAGGGGAAAGGATGTTTTTGCCATTTCAGCACCTCGCAT
>JACZJU010000166.1 GCA_014860395.1 Burkholderiales bacterium
GGTGAGGGCAGTCGCGACGGCAACGCAGACGATCCGTTTCCACGGCCGCGAAGAGCGCCTCGCGGCGCGGGCGCAGGAGCGCGCGCGCACCGTCATCCGCCTGCCCTCGTACGAACAGGTGAAAGAAGATCCCGTACTCGATGCTCACGCCTCGCGCACTTTCCACCTGGAATCGAATCCGGGGAACGCGCGCGCGCTGGTGCAGGCGCACGCGGACCGCGATGTCTGGCTCAATCCGCCGCCGCTGCCGCTGAGTACCGCGGAGATGGATCACGTGTACGGCCTGCCTTACGCGCGCGCGCCACACCCGGCCTACGGCGAGGCGAAAATCCCGGCGTGGGAAATGATCCGCTTCTCGGTCAACATCATGCGCGGCTGTTTCGGCGGCTGCACTTTTTGCTCCATCACCGAGCACGAGGGGCGCATCATCCAGAGCCGCTCGGAAGCGTCCATCCTGCACGAGATCGAGCAAATCCGCGACAAGACGCCCGGCTTCACCGGCGTGATATCGGACGTCGGCGGACCGACCGCCAACATGTACCGCATGGCGTGCAAGGACCCGAAGATCGAGTCGTCCTGCCGGCGCCTGTCCTGCGTCTATCCGGGCATCTGCGACAACCTCAACACCGACCACGCGCCGCTGATCGATCTGTACCGCAAGGCGCGCGCGCTGCCCGGCATCAAGAAAGTGTTTGTCGCCTCGGGCCTGCGCTACGACCTGGCGGTGCGTTCGCCCGAATACGTGAAGGAACTCGCCACCCACCACGTCGGCGGCTACCTCAAGATCGCGCCCGAGCATATCGCCGAAGGGCCGCTGTCCAAGATGATGAAGCCCGGGGTCGGCAGCTACGACAAGTTCAAGGCGCTGTTCGACAAGTTCTCGCGCGAGGCGGGCAAGGAACAGTACCTGATCCCCTACTTCATCGCCGCCCACCCGGGCACCAGCGACGAGGACATGCTCGAGCTCGCGCTCTGGCTCAAACGCAACGGCTTTCGCCTGGACCAGGTGCAGACCTTCCTGCCCACGCCGCTGGCGCTGGCGACGACCATGTATCACACAGGCAAGAACCCGCTGCACAAAGTCTCGGCTGCGTCCGAGGAAGTCAGCGTGGTAAAGGGCGGGCGCCAGCGGCGGCTGCACAAGGCATTCCTGCGCTATCACGACCCGGAGAACTGGCCGCTGCTGCGCGAGGCGCTGCAGCGCATGGGCCGCGCCGATCTGATCGGCAACGGCAAGAAACACCTGATTCCCTCGTTTCAGCCGGCGGGAACCGGGAAAGCGGTGCAGCGCCCGGGGGCCCGGCAGACCAGGAGCAGCGCTGCGCCCGCGCGCCGCGCTACTGCGGCAGCAAGCCCGGGTAGAAAGCCAAAGCACGCGCGACGACCGTAAAACTTTCTTTGCTGCCCATAGAGCGTCACCTCGCCCGGTGATCAGGCGGCTTGTAACGGCGATGTATGAACCGCGGTGACGCAACGCGTCGACCACCAGCTTGAATGCAGGTGACGCTTGCCGGCGACTCGGGGAATAGAGGTGATATCCAGGAAACGGTTGGCACCAGTCCTGCAGCACCGCCACAAGACGCCCGTCGGCGACATACTGCTGCACCGCATTCTCCGCGTATGATGTGAACCGACGCGACCTGCGCAAATCGCCGCTTTGCGCTCTCGCATCCGCTACCGAATCCGCGCGGGCAGTCCGGATATCGAATAAGCTGCCGCTGCGCTGCAAAACGGACTTGCCTAACCCTTGACTAAACGCGCCGCAGGACTGTTCGCACGAATGTTCGAGAATTCGCCTCTCGGGCAGGTGCAGTTTCGGCACTTCTACATCGGATCGGTGGCCGTTGCCCTGGGATACACGATGCAGGCGACCGTCGCGGCATGGCTGATGGCGACGCTGACGACTTCGGCGCTGATGGTTGCGCTGGTGCAGACCGCGAGCACCGCGCCGTCCCTGCTGTTCGGTTTGATCGCCGGCTCGCTCGCGGACATCGTCGATCGACGCAGGATCATTCTGGTGACGCAGCTCAGCTTGCTGGCGGCCACCGCAACCCTCGGCGTCGCGGCGCTGCTCGGCATGCTCGGACCCGTGGCCTTGCTCGCGGGCACC
>JACZJU010000167.1 GCA_014860395.1 Burkholderiales bacterium
CATAGAAGTCGGCGCCCATGGACAAGCCCTTGTTGACCTCCGCCTCCCGCCCCTTGGCCGAGAGCATGATGATCTTGATGTGCCGCCAGTCGGCGCGCTCGCGCATGCGCTGGCACACTTCGTAGCCGCTTTTCACGGTCATCATCACGTCGAGCAGCACCAGGTCCGGAACGTGCTCCTCGACCTGCTTCAGCGCGTGCTCGCCGTCTTGCGCCAGCAGCACCTCGTAGCCGCTCTTCTGCAGGAGATATTCGAGCGCGGTGACGATGTTCGGTTCATCGTCGACGATCAGGATCTTCTTGGTCACGTGTTTCCTCCTTTTGCTGGCGCTGGTGCAGCGCTGATCGGCAGCGTGAAATAGAAGCACGCGCCTTCGCCGGGCCGGCTTTCCGCCCATATCTTCCCGCCGAAACGCTCGACGATATGGCGGCTGATGTGCAGGCCCAGGCCCGTGCCCTGCGGCTTGTCGGTAAGTGTATCGCCGCCCTGGCGGAATTTGTCGAAAATAGCCGCGTGGTCGTCGGCGCTGATGCCGGGGCCGTTGTCGCACACCGCCACCTGCAGCTGTGCGTCGTGCTCGGTCAATGCGACGCGAACCTCGCCGTGCTCGCGGTCGCAGAACTTCATCGCGTTCGACAACAGGTTCAGCAACACCTGGACGATGCGGTCGAAGTCGGCAGTAACCGCGGGCACCCGCTCGGGCAGATCGACCTCCAGCCGTACGTCCTTCTCCCGGAACAGCTGGCTCATTCCGGCCACGGTGTCGGCGACCAGTTCTTTCATGTCGATGCTGGATTCCTGCCATTCGGCGGCGCCGGACTCGAGCTTGGCCAGGTCCAGCACCTGGTTGATCAGGCGCGACAGCCGCGCGGTTTCCTTGGTGATGATGCCGAGAAAATTCCTGCGCTGCTCGAGTTCCATGTCCGGATCGTCGAGCAGAATCTCGGAGAACGCGCGGATCGAGGTGAGCGGCGTGCGCAGTTCGTGGGTCACGGTGGAGATGAAGTCGTCCTTGAGCCGGTCGAGTTCGGTCAGGCGCTCGTTGGCCACGCGCAGCTCCGCGGTGGCGGCCTCGAGTTCGCGCGATTTTTGCTCCAGCCTGTGGCTGTAGACCACGACCTGCGAGGCTTCGTCGAGGATCTCGCGCACCTCCTCGACGGTGAGCGCCTCCTCCTTCACCACCGAGGCGACCATGATGCGCGCCGAGGCGGCGCCGATCGCGCCGGCGAGCTGCATTTCGACGTAATGGACGAATTCGGCGTCGGCCTGCAGCGGATCCTTCGGGTACTGCAGGCCCTTCGCCCGCGTGTAGTCGTTGATCGCGCTCTCGGCCGAGACGCTGCCGACGAAGCGCGCGAGCAGTCGGTAGAGCTCGGGTACCGACGCCGTGCCGCGCCAGAAACGCGCGCCGCCGCCCTCGCCGCCCTGCTTGAACACGTCGACAAACAGGCTCGCCTGCCGATGCTCTTCAGCGCTGTGCGTGCTGGAGAGCGAGCCGAGCACGTAAGCGCCGATGTTGGCGAGCATGCTCCAGATCATGGCGTGGGTGATGTGGTCCAGGCGGGTGAGCCCGAACAGCTGCTGCGGCTTGAGCAGCTCGATGCCGAACGGCCCCTGCTCGAGCAGGCCGATCGGCAGCCAGCCGGAGCGCGCGATCGCCGGCAGCAGCAGCGTGTAGATCCAGACGGCGAAGCCGGCCGATAAGCCGAGCAGGGCGCCGCGCCGCGTGCCGCCCTTCCAGAAGATGCCGCCCAAGGCCGCCGGCGCGAACTGCGCCACTGCGGCAAACGAAATCAATCCGATCGAAACCAGCGCATAGGCCTCGCCCGCCAGCCGGAAATACAGGTAGCCGAGCAGCAGCACCAGCACGATGGCGCCGCGGCGGATGCCGAGCAAGAGGCCGGTGAGATCCTTGCGCTGGTTCAGCTTCAACCAGGGCAGCCGCAACAGGATGGGCATCAACAGGTCGTTGCAGACCATGGTGGAGAGCGCGATGGTCTCGACGATCACCATCCCGGTCGCCGCCGACAGACCGCCGATGAACACGAGCAACGCCAGCAGCTCCTGGTGCTCCACCATCGGCAGCGTCAGCACGAAGGTGTCGGCATCGACGTGCCCGCCGGGGAAGTGCAGCAGCCCGCCGAAGGCGATCGGCAGCACGAATATGTTGATCGCGATCATGTACACCGGGAACAGCCAGATCGCCTTGTTGAGGTGTTTCTCGTCGACGTTTTCGATCACCGCCACCTGGAACTGCCGCGGCAGGAACATGATCGCCAGCATCGACAGGATGGTGAGCCACATCCAGCTCGCATATCCGCCGGCGACGCCCTCGAGCGGGGTCATCATCGCCGCGAGCTTCGGGACGTCCGCGGCGCGTGCGAATACGTCGCCGAAGCCGTCATAGATGCCGAAGGTGATGAACACGCCCACCGCGAGAAACGCGAGCAGTTTCACCAGCGACTCGAACGCGATCGCCGCGACCATGCCCTCGTGGTGCTCGGCGGCGTCGAGGTGGCGTGTGCCGAAAACGATGGTGAACGCGGCCAGGATCAGGGCAACCGCGAGCGCGGTGTCCTGCATCAGCGGCAGTTCACCGACCTTGTCCGGCATGACGATTCTCGGATACTGCAGCACGATGGTAAAGCTGTTGGACACCGCCTTCAGCTGCAGCGAAATGTAGGGGAGGATGCCGACAACTGCTATGACCGTGACCAGCCCGCCGAGCAGCGCGCTCTTGCCGTAGCGCGAGGCGATGAAGTCGGCCAGCGAGGTAATGCGGTTGCGCTTGGAGATGCGGATGATCTTGCGCATGACCACCCACCACAGCGCGATCATCAGCGTCGGGCCGATGTAGATCGGCAGGAAACCGACGCCGTCGGCGGCGGCGCGCCCGACGCTGCCGTAGAACGTCCAGGCCGTGGCATAGACGCCGAGCGACAGGCTGTAGATGTAGGGACTGGCGATCACCGAGCGTCCGGCGTCGGCGCGCCGGTCGGCATAGTAGGCGATAGCGAACAGCAGCCCGAGATAAGCGAACGAAGTGGCGACGATGACCCAGCCCTGCAGCATGCTAGGGCCTGCGTCGCTTAAGCTTATGGCTCATTGCAGAATGCGGGGATACATCCCCTCTACGCTTTGCTTTCGACGATGTACGCCATGCACGCGGTGAGCAGGCTCCAGGCGCTGAAAATATAGGCGTACAGCACCGGGATGCCGAAGACCGTCCCCGCGACGTTGAACAGCGCCAGCACCGGGTAGTTGAACAGCACGACGCCCAGCATGCACAACGCCACCAGGCGCTGCGCCTTTACCTCGAACTTTTCCATCCGGTTCTCCCGAGCAGGTGGGTTTCAGTGCGCCTGAGGTCGTTCGAGGCAGTAACCCAATCCGCGTATGGTGACGATCTTCACCCCGCCGCGCTCGAGCTTCTTGCGCAGGCGGTGGATATAGACCTCGATCGCGTTGGTGCTCACCTCTTCACCCCATTCGCAGACGTGGTCCACCAGGTGTTCCTTGCTCACCATGCGCCCCGGACGCTGCAGCAGGATTTTCAGCAGCGCCAGCTCGCGCGCCGAAAGTTCGATCACCTCGCCGTGGATGCGCGCCACCTTGCCGACGGTGTCATAGGAGAGCGTGCCATGGCATAGCATCGGCGAGCTGGACTGGCCGCGCCGCGCGAGCGCGCGCACGCGCGCTTCCAGTTCCGCCAGCACGAACGGCTTGGCCAGGTAATCGTCCGCGCCCAGATCCAGGCCGCGCACCCGGTCATCGATGCCGTCCTGCGCCGTCAGGATGAGCACCGGCATGGACGACTGTCGCGCGCGCAGGCGCCGCAACACTTCGAGGCCGCCCATCTTGGGCAGCCCGAGATCGAGTATCAGCAGGTCGAACGCGCTGCTCGCGACTGCGCTGTCGGCCTCGGGGCCGGTCGTGACACAATCGACGGCGTGGCCCGCGTGGCGCAGGGAATGCAGCAAGCCGTCGGCCAGCGTCGCATCGTCCTCGGCGACTAGTATTCTCATGCGGCGTTCCCCCTCCCCCAAACCGCCAAACGCCATTCAGTGTAGCAAACAGTCCCCGACCCTGCATCGGTCGATGAGATCGGCAGCGCGGATGCGGCGGCGGAGCACAAAAAAAAGCCCCGCCGAAGCGGGGCTTTTAGAATTCCTACGGCTGCTCCGGCGTACCGCCCGGGGAATTGCGCAGCCGTTTCCGGTCGCGAGGCAACTTGCCCCGCTCCCGGTTTTTGGCTTACATGTCCATGCCGCCCATGCCGCCCATGCCGCCCATGCCGCCCATGCCGGGGGGCATGCCGCCACCAGCCGGCTTGTCTTCGACCATCTCTGCCACCATGCAATCGGTGGTGAGCATCAGGCCGGCGATCGAGGCCGCGTTCTGCAGTGCGGTGCGCGCGACCTTGGTCGGATCAACCACGCCCATTTGCACCAGGTCGCCGTATTCGCCGGTCTGGGCGTTGTAGCCGTAGTTGCCCTTGCCTTCCATGATCTTGTTCAGCACCACAGAGGGCTCGTCGCCGGCGTTGGCGACGATCTGGCGCATCGGCTCTTCCAGCGCGCGGATCACGATCTTGATGCCCGCGTCCTGATCGGCGTTGTCGCCTTTCAGGCCTTTGAGCGCCGAGCGGGCGCGGATCAGGGCCACGCCGCCGCCGGCGACGATGCCTTCCTCGACCGCAGCGCGGGTCGCATGCAGTGCGTCTTCAACGCGCGCTTTTTTCTCTTTCCTCTCTACTTCGGTTGCGGCACCGACTTTGATCAGCGCCACGCCGCCGGCGAGTTTGGCCACGCGTTCCTGCAGTTTTTCTTTGTCGTAATCGCTGGTCGCCTCGTCGATCTGGGTGCGGATGTTCTTGACCCGCGCTTCGATCGCCTTGGTGTCGCCGCCGCCATCGATAATGATGGTGTTTTCTTTGGCGATTTCGATGCGCTTCGCCTGGCCCAGGTCCTTCAGCGTGGTTTTTTCCAGCGTCAGGCCGATTTCCTCGGCGATCACGGTGCCGCCGGTGAGGACGGCGATGTCTTCCAGCATGGCCTTGCGGCGGTCGCCGAAGCCCGGCGCTTTCACGGCGCAGGTCTTGAGGATGCCGCGCAGGTTGTTCACCACCAGGGTGGCAAGCGCTTCGCCGTCGACGTCTTCGGCAACGATCAAGAGCGGTCGGCCGGCCTTGGCCACGCCTTCGAGTACCGGCAGCAGGTCGCGGATGTTGGAGATCTTCTTGTCGTGCAGCAGCACGTAGGGATTCTCCAGCAGCGTGATTTGCTTGTCCGGATTGTTGATGAAATAGGGCGACAGGTAGCCGCGGTCGAACTGCATGCCTTCGACGACTTCGAGCTCGTCAGCCAGGCTCTTGCCGTCTTCCACGGTGATCACGCCTTCCTTGCCGACTTTGTCCATGGCTTCGGCAATGCGATCGCCGATGGAGGCGTCCGCGTTGGCGGAAATGGCGCCGACCTGGGCGATTTCCTTGCTGGTGGTGCAGGGCTTGGAAATCTTCTTCAGTTCGTCGGTGATGGCGATCACGGCTTTGTCGATGCCGCGCTTCAGGTCCATCGGGTTCATCCCGGCGGCCACGAACTTCATGCCTTCCTTGACGATGGACTGGGCCAGCACGGTGGCGGTGGTGGTGCCGTCGCCGGCGACATCGGAAGTCTTGGAAGCGACTTCCTTCACCATCTGCGCGCCCATGTTCTCGAACTTGTCCTTGAGCTCGATTTCCTTGGCCACGGACACACCGTCCTTGGTCACGGTGGGGGCGCCGAAGGAGCGCTCCAGCACCACGTTGCGGCCTTTCGGGCCGAGGGTTACTTTTACGGCGTCGGCGAGGATGTTCACACCGACGATCATCCTGGAACGGGCCGAATCATGAAAGCGTACGTCTTTTGCAGCCATATCGAATTTCTCCTAAGAATTTTGTATTGGAACTCGGGGTTTCGAACGGGAGGTTCCTGGTCTTACAGCCCCGAGGCTATCCTTGGTTAGCGTAGCGACTACTTGGTGACCACACCCATGATGTCTTCTTCGCGCATGACCAGCAGTTCGTCGCCATCGACTTTCACGCTGGAACCCGAATACTTGCCGAACAGGACGCGGTCGCCGACTTTGACGTCGAGCGGACGCACTTTGCCGTCTTCCATGACCTTGCCGGTGCCGATCGCGAGCACTTCGCCCTGATCCGGTTTCTCGGCGGCGTTGTCGGGAATGACGATCCCGCCGGGAGTCTTGCGTTCTTCTTCAACGCGCTTTACGATCACGCGATCGTGTAAGGGACGGATTTTCATGTATATTTCCTCCAAACAGATGGTTGGTTAGCGACCACTGACTTTATGTTGGTGGCCAAAAATCGGACGCTGGCTGTTAGCACTCAAGGTCAACGAGTGCTAATTATGGGGCTAGTAGTGTGCAAATTCAAGTACCTCCCCGCCCTTAATTCTCAAGTGGGCGCGCCCCGACTTGGGACAAGGCGCCTGACCCAACTATCCTCCGCGTCCGGCTTCGGGCGAAAACGGCTTCAAGTATCATGACTGGAACACAGCGCCCTGCGATGTCCCTAAAACCACTCATATCGAGCCTTGCGCTCGTCTTCCTCCTCGCCGCCAGACTAGCCGCGGCCCAATCCCTGCCGCCCGCGGTCGAGCTGGCGTTAAAGCGCGCCCATGTTCCGCTCTCGGCCGTCTCCGCCTACGTGCAAGGCGTGGATGAGGCAAGACCGCTGCTCGCCCACAACGCGGCGATGGCCATGAACCCGGCTTCGACGATGAAGCTCCTCACAACCTACGCCGCGCTCGAGCTGCTGGGCCCGACCTACACTTGGAAGACCGAAGCCTACGCCGCCGGCAAGCTCGCCGGCGACACGCTGCAGGGCGACCTGATACTCAAAGGCTACGGCGATCCGAAACTGACGCTGGAAGATTTTTGGCTGCTATTGCGCAAGCTGCGCGCCCTGGGCCTGCGCGATATCCGCGGCGATCTGGTCGAGGACCGCGGCTATTTCGAACCGGCCGCCCACGACCCGGCGCAATTCGACGACGAGCCGCTGCGCGCCTATAACGTCGGCTCGGACGCGCTGCTTCTGAACTTCAAAGTGGTGCGCTTCCAGTTCGTGCCGGACGCCGACACAAACATCGTGACTGTCATCGCCGAGCCCCGGCCGGCCAGTCTCGCATTCGCTGCCGCGGTTCGCGCCACCGGCGGTGCCTGCGGCGACTGGCGCGCCGCCATCAAGGCCGATTTCGAAGACAAGGGCGCGACGGCCAAGGCCCGCTTCGCCGGCAGCATGCCGGCGGCCTGCGGCGAGCGCTACTGGAACGCGAGCCTGCTCGCGCAGCCGGACTACGTCTACGGCGTGTTCAAACAGTTATGGGAAGAACTCGGGGGCAGCATCACCGGCGGCTGGAAGGACGGACCGGTACCTGCCGGCGCCAAACTTCTGGCGACGGGAGAATCGGAAAGCAACGCCGAGCTGGTGCGCGGCATCAACAAGTTCAGCAACAATGTGATGGCGCGCCAGCTGTATCTGACTCTGGGCGCCGAGCTGCTCGGGCTGCCCGGAAACAGCGCGCGTTCGGCCGAGGTGGTGCGCGCGTGGCTGGCGCAAAAGCGCCTCGACTTCCCCGAACTGGTGCTAGAAAACGGCTCGGGCCTGTCGCGCGAGGCGCGCATCAGCGCGGAGCACATGGGTGCGCTGCTGCTGGACGCCTGGCGCAGCGCGGTGATGCCGGAGCTCATGTCCTCGCTGCCGCTGGTCGCCCAGGACGGCACCATGCGCCGGCGGCTGCGCTCGGAGTCCATCGCCGGTCAGGCGCATATCAAGACCGGTTCGCTCGCCGACGCGCGCACCCTGGCCGGGTACGTGCTGGACAAGCGGGGCCGGCGCCGCGTGGTGGTGCTGTTCATCAACCACGACAACGCCGCCGCCACCCGGCCGGCGCAGGATGCGCTGCTCGAATGGGTGTACGAAGGCGGCAAGCTGCAACGGAACTAGTCGCCTGCAACATCGGTCTTTCTTCAGGGGCCTCGGCGGTTTATTGCGGACTGCCGTGACCAAAATCAAGCAGCAAGGCAAACCCAAGGCTAGGATCAAAGCGTTGCCAACACATTCTTCGGAGCCATCATGGATACCAAAGTTCAAACCGTCACGCGCGAAAAGCTGGTCGCCGACATGCGCACTGTCGTCGCCGACACCGAGCAGTTGCTCAAGGCTGTCATCGGCCAATCGGGCGAAAAGCTGGCCGCACTGCAACCGCGCATCGAAGAAAACCTGCGCAACGCCAAGGCCAAGCTGGCGGAATTCGAACAGGTCGCAACCGAAAAGGCGCGCGTCGCGGTGGACGTGACCGACAACTACGCCCACGAGCATCCCTGGAGAATCGCCAGCGTCAGCGCTCTGGTCGGCGTCGCCGTCGGCTTGCTGATCGGGCGACGCTAGCCGGTTCGACCCGGTTCGGTGGATTGCACAGACGTCGGACGCTGCTTCGAGCAGCAGCGATCGCGCTTGCGCGGACAGGCTGCCTTGGGTTTTCCACATAACCGTATTTTCCGCGCGGACACGCTTTACCTCCGCGTGGAAAACACGGTTGGCGCGCGATAGCGCGCAAAGTCAACAGACCAAGCTCGACAACTATTTCCAACGCTGAGGCCAGGACTTGCGCGGACGGCGGCCCGTCCGCGCGGATCGCCGCTGGTGCGCGGAGGTGAAGCGTGTCCGCGCACCAGCGGCGATCTTGTATGAAAGCCCCAGGCCGCCGGGGTTTTACCCATAACCGTCTTTTTGGTACGGACACGCTTCATCTCCGTACCAAAAAGACGGTTGGCGCGCGCAGCGCGCAGGGGCCTAAGCTCGGCGGGGCGCAAATGCACGCGGGCAACGCGCAAGTTGGCGCCAGGCTTGCGCACGGATGAAAAGCGTATCCGTGCGCAATCGACGATCTTGTATTGAAACCCCGATGCTGTACTTCGTGTTAGCCGTAACCGCGTGGCGCAGTTATAGCCCCAAGATTCCCCACAGCTCATCCACCCGCCGCTTCACCTCTGCGTCCATCGCGATCGGCGTACCCCAGCCGCGGCTGGTTGCGCCCGGCCATTTGTTGGTCGCGTCTATGCCCATTTTCGAGCCCAGGCCCGAAACCGGGCTGGCGAAGTCCAGATAGTCGATAGGCGTGCGCTCGGCGAGCAAGGTGTCGCGCGCCGGATCGACGCGCGTGGTCAGCGCCCAGATCACTTCCTTCCAGTCGCGGATATCGACATCGTCGTCGGTGACGATGATGAACTTGGTATACATGAACTGGCGCAGGAAACTCCAGATGCCGAACATGACGCGCTTGGCGTGCCCCGGGTATTGCTTTTTCATGCTCACCACGGCGAGCCGGTAGGAGCAACCCTCGGGCGGCAGGTAGAAGTCGG
This sequence comes from Burkholderiales bacterium, assembly GCA_014860395.1. Classification (GTDB taxonomy): domain Bacteria; phylum Pseudomonadota; class Gammaproteobacteria; order Burkholderiales; family SG8-39; genus 2-12-FULL-64-23. The sequence goes on from JACZJU010000167.1 coordinate 9,424, forward strand.
TGATTTCGGGGAACTGCTTTTGCAGCAGCGGCACGAACACCTCGTTCAGCGCCACGCCCAGCACCGCGGGCTCGTCCGGCGGCTTGCCGGTGTAGGTGCTGTGGTAAATCGGGTCGCGGCGCATGCTGATGCGCTCGATGGTGAACACCGGAAAGCGCTCCTGCTCGTTGTAATAGCCGGTGTGATCGCCGAAGGGTCCTTCAAGCGCCGTCTCGTCCGGGTGAATCACACCTTCGAGGACGATTTCCGCGCTCGCCGGCACCTGCAGTTCGCTGCCCAGGCATTTCACCAATTCGGTCTTGGCGCCGCGCAGCAGCCCCGCGAACTGATACTCCGAAATCGAATCGGGCACCGGCGTCACCGCGGCAAGTATGGTGGCGGGGTCCGCGCCCAGGGCCACCGCGATCGGAAACGGCTCGCCCGGCTTATGCAAACCGTGATCGCGGAAATCGAGCGCGCCGCCGCGCTGCGCCAGCCAGCGCATGATGACCTTGTTCGGCGCGATCACCTGCTGGCGGTAGATGCCCAGGTTCTGCCGCGTCTTCAGCGGGCCGCGCGTGACCACCAGGCCCCAG
>JACZJU010000168.1 GCA_014860395.1 Burkholderiales bacterium
TGTACTTCGGCAACGACCGGCTGCCGCTCGTGCGCGCGGCGCTGCTGCGCGGCGGGCGCAAGTGAGACGAAGCTTGTGGTCCGACTTCATCTATATCCGAAGGCAACGCTCGCTGCCGCGCTAGGGTAGACTGAACCTCGCTGGACGACGATTCCTGCTGAAGGAACCCGGTAAGGGTGATTCGGTGAGAATAGGCAGGCGCAAGCTTCTTTCATTCGCTACCGTTTCCTGGGTTATTGTGCATCGCGGCAAAATTAGCAGGAATGCCCTCACGCTTCGCCGGAAACGGCGGCCAAATTGCACGATCTCACGCTTGGCTTGGCAGACATTATTAATTCGGCTAGGAATGACTATCAATTCGGCTAGGAATGGTCTAGAGTATTTGTGTCTAGTTGCCCAAGAAGGGGGAGGGGAGCCATGATACTCAGAAAGATGTATAGCGTACGCCGCGTGCTGTTGGGGATATTGGGTACGTTGGCAATATGGGGCCATCAAGTCACCGCCGATGCCAAATCGATCCCGGCCACCACTACCGAGGAAGCCCAAATAAAAACCCGGATTGAGCGGGCGCGGGACCGGTTGATCAACGAACTGGGCGCGCAAGACACCTCGCAGGAGAAGGCCGCTAAGATTGCCCAATGGTACAACTGGCCCAATTGGGGAAACTGGTTTAACGGCTGGCGCAACTGGTAGTCTGGGACGCGCTGTGGTGCAAGCGTCGGATGCGACGCCGGTGGTCCCGCGCGCAGAGTTGCTGGTGGTGCAGCCCACGACCTTCTGCAATATAAACTGCACCTACTGTTACCTTCCAGAGCGCTCGGTCAAGAAGCGTATGGAGCTGCGCACCGTCGAGTTGCTCGGCGAGCGCATCCTTCAGTCCGGCTGGACGGCAGATGATGTCACGGTAGTGTGGCACGCGGGCGAGCCGCTCGTGGTTCCGCCTGAGTGGTATGAGCGGGCCTTTGCAGTCCTCGCGCGGCATTGCCCACCCAAGGTTCGGCTCGCGCAAGCGGTACAAACCAATGGCACGCTGATTGACGCGTCTTGGGTTCGCCTGTTCAAGGCGCACGACGTGCGAGTGGGTGTAAGCCTTGATGGACCCCGCGTGCTCCACGACTCGCGTCGGCGCTCGCGCAACGGTCGCGGCACCTACGATCGCACCATGGCGGGAATTCGCTACCTTCTGGATGCCGGCCTGCCGTTTCACGTCATAACCGTGCTGACGTCCGACAGTTTGGCGTGTGCCGACGAGCTGTTCGAGTTCTATCAGGCCGAAGGCATCAAGCGCGTGTGTTTCAATGTCGAGGAAATCGAGGGAGTCAACCAAACCTCTTCGCTTGACGCAAAAGGAACCGACGCCTCGTTTCGGGCATTCCTATCTCGCTTCCTCGAACGCGTCGCGAACGCGCCAAGGCCATTCTGGGTGCGCGAATTGGCGACTTCGGTGGCGATGATCATGGCTACCCCGGACGTGATCATACCGAACCAGCAAGTCGAACCGCTGGCGATTCTGACGATCGATGTGGACGGAAATCTTTCCACTTTCTCCCCTGAACTGATCGGATCGCACGCGCCGGAATTCGACGACTTCCGCTTCGTCAACCTAAAGGACGGCGGGCCCGAGGCTCTGCTGGCTGCCCCAGGCTTCCGCCGCGCGCACGCCGCGATCGTGGCGGGGGTCGACGCCTGCCGGAACAGCTGTCCGTGGTTTCGCTGGTGCGGCGGCGGCGCGCCTGCAAATAAATTGTCCGAGACTGGCTCGTTGGCTGCCACCGAAACGCTTTACTGCCGGCTGACGAAGCAGGCGGTGATGGATGTCGTCCTTTCCCAGATCGAGGCTGGCCGCCTGCCGGGGATGGAGAAGGCGGCATGAAGGAAGGCCTGGCGGCGTTCCTGAAAACACTGGCGTCCCGGGGGGCAGCGTTTACCATAGTGTGGGTGCAAAGGGCCGTGGTGAGAATTCGAACTGCCGCCGGGGAGATTTGGACATGGCTCCTGGCGCGGCGCGGATGGGTAACGGTAGCGGTTGCGACGGCAATCGTTATTGTCGTCCTATTTCCGGAGGCGGTGCGGGAGCGTTACGAAGCTGTCACGATGAATCTCAGCTCACCGTCGGGAGACGCGGGTCTAATCTTGCTTGAGACTCCTCAACTTTTCACTCGGGGACGACTTGTCAACGACCGATTTGTCGAAGGCACCTGGCTGGAAGGTCAGCTGGAAAAGACCAATGACTTAATTAAGGACGATCGATTTGCCGGGCCGGACTACATTATCTTCGCCCGCAAAAATCTTGAAATTGCACTCGGGACGCGCGGCGCGGAATCGCCCAGTTCAGAAACCAAAGATGAAGTGCGCAACCGCCTCGCGGCTCTCGGACTGAGGACACCGCCTCTCGACCAATTCGAAGACGCTGTTCGCTATCGCACGGCGATTCGAAACGTTCTAATGTCGACGGCGCTTGATGATCGGCACGACATCGACGGCAACACCGTCTATCGACTCAATTTCAATGTCACGGTGGTTCCCCCCAGAGGTTCGAATCAGTTGGCGGTCGTGGTTGCCAATCTGTCTCAGGCCGGGAACACGGATAGCCTGGACAAAAGCAACCTTGACCTTCTGCGCGACTGGAAGGAAAGATTGCAGCAGCAGCTTCAGGATCTAATCAGAGATAGGCGCGAGACTATCGGTCGCGGCCTCGACCTTGAGCCCAAAGAGAACGTCGATTTTCAAACACAATTGGATAGGGAAACCGACGAACTGCTAAATGATCTCGGCGCGAACGATAAATCAATGCGCAGTCGCATTTCCGAGGATTTCCGCAAAGCATATCGCCGGTTAATGCGGAGTGATGAGTTAGCGGAAATTGATTCGTCGTTGAAACGCATTGCGGGCCTGAGGAATGCCATCGAGATGGACAGGAAGGAAACCCAAGCCAATCTGGAGAGCGGGAAGATACCTGTCGAATCCAAATCCAGGCAATCAAACTATCTCCTCGAGTACTCCAGCCTCATCAACACCGTAATCGCCCAATGCGCGCAAACAACGACTGGACAGCTGGATCCAGCTAGTCTTCCCTATGTAAAGCCAGGGGATTTTGAGCGAACCCAAGGTGCGCCGGCGGGCTCTAACAAGGCTGAAGCCCAAGTCACGGAACAATTTCGATGTCCCTCCAAACCATCGCCATTCATGATGGGAATTGACCTTCTTGACGCGGTTCAGGCGATCAAAATGTCGCGAGCAGGAATCGATAAGACTTGCTTCCAAGCGGCGAATCTGCCGGACCTTGTCCTGGCAGCCGGGATTCGATCTTTTGCGGGGAAACAACCTTCCTGTATGCAAGCTGGGAAAATCGTTTATCAGTTCCGCTACAGTACGGACCTGCCCAAACGACGCAATGACGTTATCGGGGCGATCACCGCAAGAATTATCGAGGAACAGCTTCGGCATACAAAACTTAAGCTGGGCAACGAGGAAGCGCGCCGGGATAGTGCAGGCACGCTGGAGTCCGCGTACGAATATCTGGGGGGGTTGCTTGGTAATGCGCTCAAACAGTCCGAACGAAAGCCCAACTCGGAAGCGCCGGATAAGAAAAATGCGGAGGCTCGCCTCTCGGATATCTTCCGGATTGATTTTCAACATGCTTGCGTACCCGGCGCTTGCGTGCCTTTGGTCAAGTTCAACAGTGCTGAAGATCGAGGAGAACCGCTGGTTCGGGTGCTTAGAAGGCTAAAGCGGGGACCTGCGTTTACATATGCCGTCATGCCAAACAGACTGGTCCAACGATCCGAGGTGCAAGAGCGATCTGCTAGCCAGGTATCCGGGGACGTGAAAGGTCCGTCGCTATTTCAGATGACCGGCCGCGCGTCGAGTGACGTCGATACGATTGGCATGGAAAGGGAACCCACCATCATCGGATTTGGCGATTGGGGCAGTGCCCTCGGCAATTCCGATGGCATGTCACAGTTTGGGTGGGCAGTGTTCCCGAAGTCATCGCCTAAGGACGGTTCGGTGAAACGGACCGCGCCAGACAACGTGTCCGTAAGTGCGTTAATTTCCCTTCCCGGGTGGTGGCAGACCGGGCATCTGCGCGTTAGGACTTGCTGGGTATCGCAAGCGGACCTCCGCGGTACTTTAGACTTGAATGCGATTTGCCCGATCAGGCGATCGCGGCCATCCTATGTCCTTGATCTAAAATTGCCCGGAGATGCATCGGAACTGAATAAATATCTTGGCTTTGTGGTTTTGAAGACGCCGTACCTGGATCGTCAGGACATGGAACTCGCGGCCGAAGTCGGACGTCCGGCTCACATCGTGATACGCGGTGGACGATTGTGGCGATCGCCGGTGGTCCAACTTGGCACGCAGATGGCTAAAAGGATCGAAGTACTTCCGGATATGAGGGGGATCATTGCGCATTTCGATTGCGTGCTACCGGAGCCGGGAACTTACGGTTCAATAGAGTTCGCTTCGACAGACGCGAATGCTGCGCACTCAGATCGCGTGAATATCGACCCGCCGACCGTGCCTCAAACGCGCACTTTGCTGCAGGTGATAACGAGCGAGGGAAAGACGGGACAAGTTGGCGTCCTGATGAAGCCATTTACCAGGCGAGCGGGAGAAACAGGTTTGAATCCGTGCTGGCCGAAGTTACAACCGCGCGGGCTGGACGACGTGGCGAGCGATAAAGACATGGCAAAGAAATAAAGATCAGCAAGTGTTCGTTCCGAGGCTGTGACCTGACGTCGCGCCCAGATCCGCGTTCTCGTTTCTCCGTTCAATTTAGTCGACGAACGCCTGCCGCGCCGCATCCGATTCGACCCCAAGTGCGCGCTTGCGGCAATCCTTCCGTCTCGTGTGAGCAAACTCCGCCGCAGCGCTACACTACGCCCGACCCGTCCACACCAGGAGTCCCGATGATCGACCTGCACTACTGGCCCACCCCCAACGGATGGAAAGTGTCCATCATGCTGGAGGAATGCGGCCTGCCCTACACGCTGAAGCCCGTCAACATCGGGCGCGGCGAGCAGTTCAGTCCGGAA
>JACZJU010000169.1 GCA_014860395.1 Burkholderiales bacterium
GGCCGGGGCCGCAGGCGTGCGGCGGCGGCGGTGCGGATCTTCAAGGCGATTTCCTCGGCGTACTCCTCGATGCCGTGCACGATGTCGATCTTCGGCTTGGAAACGTAATCGATCGCTCCGAGCTCGAGTGCCCGCAGCGTCGCGTCCGAACCCCGCTCGGTAAGCGAGGAAACCATGACCACCGGCATCGGGCGCAGCCGCATCAGCCGTTCGAGGAAATCCAGGCCGTCCATTTTCGGCATTTCCACGTCGAGCGTAAGCACGTCCGGATTGAGCGTGCGTATCATCTCGCGCGCCACCAGCGGGTCCGGCGCCGCGCCGACCGCCTGCATGTCGGGCTGGCTGTTGATGATTTTGCTGAGCAGTTTGCGGATCAGCGCGGAATCGTCAATTACTACGACAGTGATCTTTTTCATGCTTTTTCCTATTGAGGCTGGTCGCGCCGCTCACGCGGCTATCGCGGCCTTGTATTGCTGAGCTTGTACCAGTTTCAGAAACGCGTCCTCTGCGAGGGGCCGGCTGAAATAATAGCCCTGCATTTCATCGCAGCCCTGCTCGCGCAGGAAGTCCAGCTGCGCCTTGGTCTCGACGCCCTCGGCGACCACCTTGAGCCGCAGGTTGTGCGTCATGTCGATGATGGTGCGGGTGATGGTCGCGTCATCGCTGTTGCCGGGAATGTCCTTGATGAACGAGCGGTCGATCTTGATATTGTCTATGGGAAAGCGCTTGAGATAACCCAGCGACGAATAGCCGGTGCCGAAATCGTCGATGGCCAGCGCAATTCCCATGGACTTCAACTGGCGCAGCGTGCGTATCGCACGCTCCGGATCGTCCATGACCATGCTCTCGGTAATCTCCAGTTCCAGCGAACCTGGCGCAAGGCCGGTCTCGTCGAGCACGCGCGCGACATCGCTTACCAGATTGGCCTGGACGAACTGCCGCGCCGACAGGTTGACCGCGACCCGCATCGCCGGCATGCCCTCGCGCTGCCAGGCGCGATTGCGCTCGCATGCAGCCTTCAGCACCCATGCGCCTATGGGCTCGATCAAGCCGGTTTCCTCCGCCAGAGGGATGAACTCGGCCGGCGACACCATGCCCGACTCCGGCCGCATCCAGCGCACCAGCGCCTCCATGCCGCAGATGCGGCCCGTGCCTATATCCAGTTTGGGCTGGTAATGCAGCAGGAACTCGCCCCGTTCCAGCGCGCGCCGCAGGCCGGTTTCGAGCGACAGCCGCGCCATCGAATGCGCATTCATGTCCGCGGCGTAGAACTGCGCATTGTTCTTGCCCCGCTCCTTCGCCCGGTACAGAGCGATGTCCGCGTTCTTGAGCAGAGTCGCCGCCTCGCTGCCGTCGGCCGGATAGGCACTGATGCCGATGCTGGCGGTGATGTTGTATTCCTGGCCATCGAGCGTGAGCGGCTCGGCGACCGCCTTTAGCAGCTTGCGCGCCACGCTGCCGACGAAGCGCGTGTCGGTGACTTGCTCGATGAGCACGGCGAATTCGTCCCCGCCCAGGCGCGCCAGGGTATCCACCTCTCGCAGGCAGTCCTTCAGTCGCCCGGCCAGCGCCTGCAATACACGGTCGCCCACGCTATGACCGAGGGTGTCGTTGACGATCTTGAACCGGTCCAGGTCCAGGAACAGCACCGCCAGCCCCTCGTTGAAGCGCTGCGCATGCACCAGCGAGCGCTGCACCCGCTTGTGGAACAGGGCGCGGTTGGGCAGCGCGGTGAGCGCATCGTAGTTGGCGAGCGCATTGAGGCGCGCCTCGTCGCGCCGGCGCGCGCTGATGTCGTTCAAAACCACCGAGTACAGGGGCTTGCCGCTGTGGCTGATCCTGGACAGCGATATCTCCAGCGGAAATTCCTCGCCATCGGCGCGCAGTCCGAAGATTTCCACGTGATCGCCCATGCGGATCGCGTTCGCGCCGCCGGCGACAAAAGCAGCCATGTGCTGATAGCAGGCGTCGCGCAGGCGCGGCGGCACAAAGCGCTCGGCGCTCGCGCCGAAGGCATCGGCCGCGCTGCAGCCGAAGACCGCCTCGGCTGTGGGGTTGAACAACACCACCCGGAACTGCTCGTCGACGACGATGATGGCCTCCGCCGCCATATGCACGATGCCGTGCAGCCGCTCCTCGCTGGCCCGCAGCGCCTCCTCGGCTTGCGCGCGCACATCGAGCATGTGGTTGAATTGGCGCGCGACGTACTCCACCTCCGCCGGGCCGGCGATGCGCGCGCGCGCGTCGAGGTCGCCGTTGGCGATCCTGGCCGAGGTTTTGGCGAGCCGCCGCACCGGCTTGACGATGGCCGCGGCGATCCGGTAGCTCAGCGCCAGCGCCAGCAACAAGGCGGCAAGGCCTATGGCGATGCTGCGCGTGAGCCGCGCGCGATGCGCTGCGAAGACCTCGTCCTCGGGCACACCGGCAAGTACCCGCCAGCCTGTGCCGGGCACGGTCGCGACGGCATACAGGCGCTGCACGCCATCCACGCCGTCGGTGGAAAAGAAACCGTCGCCGCTGCCGCGGAGCGTTTCTGCCGGCAGGCCGGGAAGCGCCTTGCCGACCCAGGCCGCGGGGTCGATCGAGCGGAACAGGATCTTGTTCTGGCCGTCAATCACCGCGACGAACGCGCTTCCGGGAACGAAATGCAGCAGCCGTTCCCCCAGCCCGTACAACTCGACCGGCAGGACCAGCAGACCGGACACCCTGCCCAGTTCGTCGCGCACCGGGTGGGTGAGCACCGACACCCAGCGCCCGGATAGGTAGCCGAGGTAGGCGTCGCCGACGTGGAATTCTCCGCTGCGTATGCCTTCCTCGAACCAGGGAAATTCGCTTCCGCCCACGCGCTTGGCCGAGTTCGGCAGAAACGAGCAGACGCTGTTACCGGCGACATCGCGCACCACCAGCGTGGTGAACTCCGGATGCAAGCGGGCGTATTCGCCGACCAGGGGATCGCATTTGCTCGCATCCAATGCCCGCACCAGCGGCCGTGCCGCGAGCCGTTCGAGCAGTTGCTTGTCGTCGCGCAGCAGCTGACCGAGGTCGGCCCCGGTACGTTCGGCGAGGCGCTTCACGCTGGCGTAGGCGCCATCGCGCGCCTCCCGCGAGTCGGCGTCGATGTACCAGGCGACGAGCCCCGCCGCGGGCAGCACGACCGCGAGCACCAGCAGAATCAGCCAGACGCGGATGGACAGGGGGCGCAGTCTTCTCATGGACGCAGCGGACGCGGGCGGCGTTCAACCGAACAATTCGACATCGCCTGCGACCTCCTCTTTGACCAGGCGCGTGCCGTACTCGATTTCGCGCGCGTAAATGGTTTCGTTATGGATGTTGCGCAGCTTCTTCACCAGGACCTTGCCGCTCTTGGGAAAAAAGTAGACTTTGCGCGGAAAGACATCGATCAGATCGCGCGCGACGACGCGAATCTTTCCCTCCTCGAGAAACCGCAGCGCGAAATCGGCGTTGCGCTGTCCGATGTTCATTGTCGTCATGCCCGGCAGCACATTGCCGCCGCCGAACACCTTCGCCTCCAGCTGCGTACGCTGCGCGCCCAGGGAAATCAGGCTGTTGATCAGCACTTCCATGGCAAAGGCGCCATAGCGCGCCGACAGGCTCACCGGGTTGTCCTGGTCCGGGACGATATCGGGCAGCATGAAATGATTCATCCCGCCAATCCCGGAAACCCTGTCGCGAATGCAGGTGGTGACACAGGAGCCGAGCACGGTGACCAGCACCATGTCGCGCTGGGTGACGTAATACTCCCCCGGCAGTATTTTTGCCGCGTCGAGTTCGAAGTGGTTGTCGAAATAGACATTCGGGGCAAGCACGCAGGTATTCCTCTCAGCCGCCGCTCGTGCGACTGTGGGCGGTAGGTTCGTACACAGTCTTTCCGCGCGGCCGAAACAGGTCCGCGGCATGATGAAAGCTCTCCGAATGCCCGGCGAACAGCAGGCCGTCGGGACGCAGCAGCGGCAGGAATTTCTTCAGTATCCCGTACTGCGTCTGCTTGTCGAAATAGATCATCACATTGCGGCAGAAGATGGCGTGGAACGATCCGCGGATCGGCCAGCCTGAATCGAGCAGATTGAGCGGACGGTAACTGATCAGCGCGCGCAACTCGTCGCGCACCCGCGCCTGGCCCGCCTGCGCTCCCTTGCCGCACAGGAAAAAGCGCCGAATGCGCTCCTGCGACATTTTCTCCAGCCGCTCCATGGCGTAGATGCCCTGCTGCGCTTTCGCCAGCACATTGGTATCGATGTCGGTGGCGAGAATGCGCACCGGAGGGCTGAGCGTGCCGAACACTTCGGCCGCCGTCATCGCCATCGAGTACGGCTCCTCGCCGGTGGATGCGGCCGCGCACCAGAGCGAGATCTGTCCGCCCCCTTTGTGGCGCTGCAGCAGTTCAGCCAGGATCGGAAAATGGTGCTCTTCGCGAAAAAACGCGGTGAGGTTGGTGGTGAGCGCGTTGGTAAAAGCCTCCAACTCGACGGGGTCGCCGTTATCGAGCAGCTGCAGATAGTCGCTGAATTCGCTCAAGCCGAGGGTGCGCAGACGCCGGCCGAGCCGGCTGTAGACCATCTCGCGCTTGCTCGGGCTGAGCGAAATCCCGGCGAGGCCATAGATCAGCTTGCGTACGCGCTCGAAATCGGCCGCGGTAAACGCGAACTCCCGCCCGATGTCCGCGGCCTTTTCCTTCGTTTCCTGTGCTTGCATTTCCGATTTCCTCAGTGCCGGCGCGATGCCGGCTTGTGCCAGACTGCGGGTGCAAGCTGTCGCGCAAACGAGCGAGCTGCCTAAAAGCCTATTTCAAAATAAGGGGATACGCCCCGAAGGTCTCGATCCCCCTAGAGGGGAAAGTCCCCTCGGGGGACATTCCCTCATACACCTAAATCAGAGGTCATTTCCTTGATTCTGAAATGACCTTCAACTACCCGCGAACTAAAATTCTTCCCACTGTTCCTCTTCGCCACCGACCGCCGACTTGGCCTTGGCTTTGGCAGCCGCAGGCTGGGCCTTCGGTCTGTCCGGCAGACGCGCAATGTTCGGCGCGCGATTCGGACCGCGCCGCTCCACTGACCTTGGCGCCGGCGCATCCTCCTTTTGCGCCACTGTCGCGCCGCGGCCTGCCGTAGCGGCCGTCGCAGCCTTGCCCACATTGAACGCGGCCACCGCCTGCGTCAGATCCCGGGTTTGCTCCTGCATCGA
>JACZJU010000170.1 GCA_014860395.1 Burkholderiales bacterium
GAAGGGCGTCATCCGCGCAATCAGGATCAGAAGACCGATCTTTCCCTGCCGGTACTTGGCGATGGAATACGCTGCCGGCAGTCCCAGCACCAGCGAGATGGCCGTGGCCAGGGTGGCGATAATCAGGCTGTTCATCAGGTAATGGAAAAAATTGTATTGCGCGAACACCGCGCGGAAGTTCTCCAGCGTCGGGACAAAGATGAACTGCGGCGGGTAGGAAATGTTCTGCACGCCGGTCTTGAGGCCGGTCAGGATCATCCAGACAAAGACGAACAACGGCGGCGCGCACAGCGCGACGGCGCCCGCGTAAAAGAGGATCGCCTTCAGCGCTTTGCTCGTTCGGGTTTTCGCCATTTTTCTCTTAGTACCTATTTCACAATTAACCGTCATTCCGAGGCCGAGGGCCGAGGAATCTGCTTCTTGTTTGATTCAACAGCAGATTCCTCGCTGCGCTCGGAACGACACTTTTCAGCACTGTAATTTCGAAATGCGCTCTTTGTACCATTGCTCTCAGACCACCGACGAATCGCGCCGCAGGCGGTTCATGATCACGTTGAACACCAGCACAACCAGAAACACCACCACCATCAGGGCCGAACCGTAGCCGGCTTTGAAGTAGCCGAAGCTGACGTTGTACGAATAGAGGTAGAGCGTCTCCGAGGCGATGCCGGGCCCGCCCTGGGTGATGGTGTAGATCAAGTCGAATTCCTTGAGGTTATCCAGGGAACGCAGCATCAGGGCGGCAATCAGGACCGGCCGGATCAGCGGCAGGGTGATGTACCAGAAGATCTGCAGCGGATTCGCCCCGTCGATCCGCGCCGCCTCGTAGGGGTCCGGCGGCAGGGACTTGAGACCGGCCAGCACGATCAGCGTGATCATCGGCGTCCATTTCCACACGTCGACCATCACCAGGGTCGGGATTACCATATGTTCATTGCTGACCCACAGTCCCGGGGGAAGCCCGACGCTCCTGAGCAAATAGTTGATCACCCCGACTTCGGGATTCAGCATGATGCGCCAGATCAGCGCGACAGCGACCGGCGTCGCGGCAAACGGGATGATGTAGATTGCCTGCACCGCCTCGCTGCCCCTGAAGGCACGGTTGAAATAGAGCGCGATCATCAATCCGAGCGTCAGCTCCAGCACCAGACTCGCGCCGCTGAAATAGATCATCACCCTCACACCGTTCCAGACGCGTTCATCCCCGAAAGCCTCGACGAAGTTGCCGAAGCCGATGAACTGCGGCTGGCCCAGCCCGACGGTCCATTTGGTGAATGTCAGGTAGAGGTTAAACGCAATGGGAAGAACGATGATCAGAAACAGCACGGCCACCGCGGGCGCCGGAAAGAAAAAGCGCTGGCGGCGATTGACGAAGCGGGAGATGGCGCTCAAAGCAGCCGTCATGTCTATGCGTCCATGCAGGGGAAACCGGGTCCGCCCGCCGCGTCCGCGTCGGGCGCAGCGGGCAGGCCCGATAGCACCAGCTTACCTTTCCATCTTCTTGTCCATCAGTGCCGCCGCCTTCTTCGCGGAAGCGGCCACATCCTTGCCCTCGATCGCGTCAACGATCACCTGGCCGGTGATGTCGCGGATCTCGGGTACGTTAATGACGGGCGGGTTCCACTGGCCCTGGCCGATTTCGAAGGACTTCATCGTCGCCGCGGTCCAGTCCGGCTGCTTGTCGTTCGCCTTGTATTCCTTGGAATCCCATGCCGATTTGCGTCCGGACGGGACACCGGCCAGCAACGCACCCAGACCGTTCTCCTTGTTGGTTGCCCACTGGATGAACAGCCACGCCGCCTTCTGACGCTCGGGCGCGCTGGTCTTGCTGATCGACAGGCTCCAGTTGGAGACGTGTGGCAGGCGCAAGCCCTTCGGACCGGCCGGAATCACGGCATAGCCGACTTCGCCGGCCACCTTCGATTCCTTCGGGTTCTCGTAGAGCGCCTTGAACACATTGGCGTCATAGATCATCGCCGCCTTGCCCTCCATGAAGGTGGAGGTGCTCTCCGCCCAATGCAGCATGGTGCCGCCCTGCGGTCCGTACTTTCTCAGCAGATCGCCGTAGAACTTGAAAGCCGCAATGTCCTCCGGAGAAGCGAAGTTCGATTTGCCCTGAGCGTTGGTCCAGGAGCCGCCGAAGCTATAGAGGAAGTCGACCCATTGGGAGGTGGCCGCAGCCTTCTTCCCGCGCAGCGTGATGCCGACGAGCTTCTTGCCGTCCACTTCCTTGCCGTAGAAGAACTTGGCGACTTGTTCCAGTTCCTTCATGGTCGTCGGGACCTTCTGCTTGAACTTGGTAAAGAGGTCCTTGCGGTAGGCCAGGAGCGAGGTCTCGGCGTTGATGACGACCCCGATCTGCTCGCCATTCACCGAGGAAGCCTTGGCGAAGCTGGCGAAGAAGTCCTTCGGATCCCAGGAAGCATCGGTCAGCTTCGGATCGGCGATGTACGCATCCAGGGGCTGCAGCCATCCCGCCTTCGAGTAGTAGAGGTCATCCTGGCCGGGCATGATCATGTATCCGTCCACCCTGCCGCCGGAGTTGAGTTCGATCGTCAGCTTGTTGCGGTATTGATCCTCCGGGAAGGCCTCGATCACGACCTTGATGCCGGTCAGTTTCTCGAACTCGGCCACCTTCGGCTCGATATAGGTCGTAAACGGGTGCCTGTTCATCAGAAAACGAATCTCGGTTCCCTGTGATTGCTTCCAGTCGATCCCGGCGGATGCGCTCGTCGATATCAGGCTGGTGCAAAGCAGGCCCGCCATCGCGGCAAATTTCAGTGCTTTTCTCATACTGTGCCTCCTGGTCAAATGATTAGCTGCATACGTCACACAATGGTCTGTGACGTTTCCTTGTCGAAGACATGCGTCTTCAGCATCTTCAAGTCCACTTCCAGCGTCTGTCCTTCGGTCAGCAGCTGCTCGGGCGCCTCCATCCGCGCGACCAGGGAATGAGCCCCGCAGGTCAGGTGGACGAGGATCTCCGAGCCGAGCGTCTCGACCACATCCGCCTGGGTCGTCACCGTGTTTGCGCCGCCGGCGCCCGCCGCAGGCTTGTGCGCCGACATGTCCTCCGGGCGCACGCCGAAGATGACTGGCCGTCCCGCGTGTGGTTCGAGCCTGGCGTTAAACGACTCGGGCGAGCGCACCTTGAAGCCGCCGGCGTCGATGAACCAGGCGCCAGCTTCCCGGACCAGCGTGGCCTCGACAAAATTCATCGACGGCGAACCGATGAAGCCGGCGACGAAAAGGTTCGCCGGTTTTGCGTAGACTTCCATCGGCGTGCCGGTCTGCTGCAGCGCGCCTTTGTGCATGATGAAAATCCGGTCGGCCATGGTCATGGCTTCCACCTGATCATGGGTGACGTAGATGATCGTCGCCTCAAGACGCCGGTGAAGCTTGCTGATCTCGGCCCGCATCGCCACCCGCAGCTTGGCGTCGAGGTTGGAGAGCGGCTCGTCGAACAGGAACACCTTGGGCTTGCGCACGATCGCCCGTCCCAGCGCCACGCGCTGGCGCTGCCCTCCCGAAAGTTCTTTGGGTTTGCGTTCCAGCAGATCATGGATGCCGAGGATGTCGGCGGCCTCCTTCACGCGAGCTTCGATCTCCGCTTTGGGAAACTTGCGGATCTTGAGTCCGAAGCCCAGGTTGTCGCGAACGTTCATGTGCGGATAGAGGGCGTAATTCTGAAACACCATGGCGATGTCGCGGTCCTTCGGATCCATGTCGTTGACCAGCGTATCGCCGATGAATATCTCGCCCGACGTAATCGGCTCGAGGCCGGCGATCATCCGCAGCGCCGTGGTCTTGCCGCATCCGGAGGAACCGACCAGCACCGCGAATTCCCGGTCGTGTACCTCCAGCGACAGGTTCTCGACTGCCGTCACCGAATTGAACCGTTTCACCAGATTTTTCAGAATTACGTTGGCCACGTTAGAGGTCTCTTTCGTCGTTCGCTGCTTTTCTGCTGGAAAGGTCTATATAGAGTAAGAAGAAAACCCGCCGTCGACCGGAACCACCACGCCGGTGACAAAACTGGAGGCGTCCGAAAGCAGCCAGACCAGCGTGCCGATCAGGTCGTCGGGCTCGCCGTAGCGGCCCATGGGCGTGTGCGCGATCACCTGGCGCGCCCGCGGCAGCAGTTCGCCCGTCTTGGCGTCGATATGCAGAAAGCGCAGCTGCTCGGTCATGAAGAACCCCGGCGCCAGCGCGTTCACGCGCACGCCGGCGTGGGAAAAATGCACCGCCAGCCACTGCGTGAAGTTGCTCACCGCCGCCTTCGCCGCCGAATAGGCGGCCACCTTGGTCAGCGGCATGAACGCGCTCATCGATGAAATATTGACGATCGATCCCCTGCCCCTGGCCACCATGCCGCGGGAAAACGTCTGCGTCGCCAGGAACGTCCCCATGAAATTCAGATCGAACACGTGGCGAAAACCCGCGGGGTCGAGGTCGAAGAACGACTGCGCCGTCGCGCCTTCCTTCGCCGGCTCTTCGAACTCGACCGAGGTGCTGCCGCGCGGGTCGTTGCCGCCGGCACCGTTGATCAGCAGATTGGGCGCCCCCCACAATTCGGTGATCGCATCGCAACACTGCCGCAGTTGCGCCGCGTCGAGCACGTCGCAGCCAAAAGCGCGGGCAGTCCCGCCGGAGCGGGTGATCGCCTGCACCCGGAGCTCGGCCTTCTCCGGGCTGAGGTCCAGCACCGCGACCTTTACGCCCATTGTCCCCAAGGCGTCCGCCATCGCGCCGCACAGCGCGCCCCCGCCGCCGGTAATGACGACCGTTCTGTCCTTCAGATCGAATCGCTGCAGTATCGCGTCATTCATGTCGTATCGATCTCGGCTGCGCGGTCACAAGCCGCCCCTTTCGTCGGCAAAGGCCATTACTTCGTCCCAGTAGGGCATGGAGATGGAGCAGCCATGCCGGGTCACCACCATCGCGCCGCAGGCGTTTCCCAGTCTGGCGGCCTTGCGCAGTTCCCATCCCTTGACGTAGCCATAGAGCAATCCCGCACCGAAGGCATCGCCCGCTCCGAGAATGTTCTGCACCGTCACCGGAAAGCCCGGCACGTCCTCCGGCGCGTCGTGGCGGCGGTGGATGCGGCAGCCCTCTTCGCCGAGCTTCTCGACAACCACCGCCGGTCCCAGCTCGAGCAGGTTGACTACGTGTTCGGCCGTATTCCCGCTCACCCGGGCGTCGCTGATCTGCGAGTGCGTCAAATGGACGTCACCGGTGTCGGTCAGCATGGCGGCATTGATCTCGTCTTCGGTGCCCATCACGATATCTGCGCAGCGCAGGGCGGAGCGTGCGGCAACGCCGAAGGCGCGCGCGTCGTGCCACTGGTTCGGACGGAAGTCCAGATCGAAGACCACGGCCGTGCCGGCTTTTCCGGCCAATTCCGCCGCATACAGCGTGGCGCTGCGGCTGGGCTCCTGGCTGAGGTTAGTGCCGGCGAACTGGAACACGCGGCTCTGGGCGATCGGCGCGGCCAGCACGTCATCGATCGTCAGCGCGATGTCGGCACAGTTGTCGCGATAGAACACCAGCGGAAATTTATCCGGCGGTTCGATGCCGAGCACGACCGCACTCGTATGCCGGCCGGGCTTGCGCGGGCTGGAGCTGATGTCCACCCCTTCCCTGGTCAAAAAATTGGCGACAAAATCGCCGACCGGGTCCTCGCCGAACGCGGTCAGCAGCGCGGACTTCAGCCCCAGCCGGCGGCAGCCTACGCTCATGTTCGTGGGGGAGCCGCCGACGTAGGCGGCGAAGCTGCGAATATCGACGAACTTGGCCCCGATATCGTTGCTGTACAGGTCCATGCCCGAACGTCCCATGTGAAACGTGTCGTAAACAACTTCGGGCCGGCGGGAGTGTTTGGGTTCCATCCCACGTATTAGATAGCCGCGGCAGCCAGGCCCGTTGACAAAAATCAATTGTCATCACAAATGGGCGGGTACATTCGAATCGCCGGGCGCGCCCAGGTCGAGGTTCCATTGCCCGACGTCGGTTGTCGACCTGGCAATTTGCGCTTTCCAATTCTTCCGCAGGCAAAATCGCCGCGCCGTATGTCTGTCAATCTGCATCTGGGCAAGAAACGCGGGCTAAGCCGCATGGCCACGCCCGCAGGCCATTTCAGCATGATGGCAGTGGATCAGCGTCATCAAATTGCGTCCCTGATTTCGACAAAACTCGGCATCGGCGAAAGCGAAGCGAGCTTTGCGGACATGGTCGCGATCAAGCGCGTGCTTGTGGAGGAACTGGGCGGGCACGTCAGCGCGGTGCTCCTCGATCCGAATTTTTCCTTTCCCGCTGCGCTGGCAAAGCTGCCGGCGCGCACGGGCTTCATGGTGACACTGGAGGACAATCGCTTCGAGGACACGCCGGGCGGCCGCAGCTCGCGTTCGATCCGCAACTGGAGCGTGGAAAAGATCAAGCGCGCCGGCGGCGACGGCGTGAAACTGCTGACCTGGTTTCGGCCCGATGCCGACCCGGATATCCTGGCGCAGCAGAAGCACTTCGTCGAAAGCATCGGCGACGAGTGCCGCCGCCACGACATCGCGCTGGTGCTCGAGTTGCTGGTCTACCCGTTTGCGAAAAGCGCGCGCCGCGCGTCCGATGATTTCGATACGCCCGACAAGCGCGCCCAACTGGTGCTGGCCAGCGTGCGCGAATTCGTGCATCCCCGCTACGGCGTGGACCTGCTCAAGCTCGAAAGCCCGCTGCCCGGCGCGACGCTGCCGTCGCGCGACGGCGGCAGCGCACATCTGCAGGCGAAGCAGTGGTTCGACCAGATGGGCGCTATCTGCCGCGACGCCGGCATCCCATGGGTGATGCTCTCAGCCGGCGTCACCCCTGCGCAGTTCATGCGGGTGATGGAATACGCCTACGCCGCCGGCGCCAACGGCTTCCTCGCCGGGCGCGCGATCTGGTGGGACGCGCTGCAGCAATTTCCGGATCTCGGGAAATTCGCGGCGCAGTTGCGCGATCAGGGCTGCGCCGTATTGCGTGAACTGGATGCGCTCACGCAGCGCGCGGGCACGCGGTGGCATCCGGACTACAGCGCGCTCTGCGCGCTCAAGTCCGAAGGGGAGGTGTGCGCGGCCTACACCTGATCAGGGATGATCACCATTGCCGGGAAAATCCTGGGTCCATTACCTTAGCGGCGCAGACCCACGTTAGCGGTATACCAGTACCGGAATCTTGCTGTGGGTGAGTACCTTGTGGGTCTCGCTGCCCAGCAACACGCCGGACAGTCCCCCGCGCCCATGCGAAGCCATGAAAATCAGGTCGCAACCGCCTTTCTTGGCCGCGCCGATGATTCCCCGGTATGGCGCATCCGATTTCACCACCGATCCGCTGTACGCCAGCCCCGCGGCGCGCGCGGCCTTCTCGATCTGCTGCAGATAGGTCTTTCCGGCCTCTCTCGCGCGTCGCTCGAATTCCTTGGCTGTGGGCATGTCTGCTGGGCTGTACCCCCCGTAATAGTAGGGCTCGAACGGTTCGACCACGTAGCAGCCGGTGACGCGGGCTTTGATGCTCTTGGCGAACGCCACACCCGACTTAATCGCCTTCTGCGACAATTTCGAGCCGTCTGTGGGTATCAGTACGTTTTTGTACATGAGTGTCTCCTTTCTAATATGGACTCAAGTTACCTCTGCCCAATTTCGCCGTCATGAGCCAAGAAGTCTTGAGGGGCTCCGGTTCTTGATTGAATTTCAACAGCCTGCTACACCACGGGACGGTCCTCTTCCCACATGACATCACAGCCTTGCTCGGCCGCTGCGGACAGCAGCTGAATCAGCGGATAGGCGCGCAACTG
>JACZJU010000171.1 GCA_014860395.1 Burkholderiales bacterium
AAAGTTTTCTCGATCGCGCCATCCCTGCGCACCCAGCCGGGGAGCTGCGCCAGGCCGGCACCCCGCCCCTGACGCAGGCACAAATCGACGCCGGCCTGGCGCAGCTCCCCGGCTGGGTGCGCAGGGATGGCGCGATCGAGAAAACTTTTTCGTTCGGCAACTACGCCGGCACCATCGCCTTCGTCAACGCCGTAGCGCAAATCGCGCAGCACGAGGACCATCATCCGGACATGCTGGTGGGCTACGACAAATGCCGCGTCGCCTATAGCACCCACTCCGTCGGCGGCATTTCCGAGAACGATTTCATCTGCGCCGCCAAGATCGAGGCCCTTTGCCGGATCTGATGCTCGCCGGCCAGGTGATCGCGGCTTACGGCCGCCACTACCTGGTCGAAACCGGCGACGGCAGCCGCTATGCCTGTTTTCCGCGCGGCAAGAAGAGCGAGGTCGCCTGCGGCGATCGCGTGAAGTTCGCGCGCACCGCAGACGAGCAGGGCGTGATCGAGGCGGTGGATGCGCGCTCCACCCTGTTCTCGCGCTCCGCCGCGCATCGGCAAAAGCTGATTGCCGCCAACGTCTCCCAGCTCGCCATCGTGGTCGCCGCCGAACCCAGCTTCAGCGAGGAGTTGATCAACCGCTGCCTGGTGGCTGCCGAATACCAGGACATGCAGGCCCTGATCCTGCTCAACAAGTGCGATCTGAAGGAAGCCGCAGCGGCGGCGCTGGCACGGCTCGAACCCTATATCCAGGCGGGCTACCGCGTAATCCAACTGTCGGCGCTGGAGAGCGCCGACGCGCTGCGCCCGATCTTCGCGCGCCAGGCCACGGTGCTGGTGGGACAATCCGGCATGGGCAAATCGACCATCATCAACGCGCTACTGCCCGATGCGCGCGTCGCCACCAGGGAAATATCGGCCTTTCTCGCCTCCGGCCGGCACACCACGACCCAGGCCAGGCTGTATCGTCTGGATGCGGACAGCACCCTCATCGATTGCCCCGGCCTGCAGGAATTCGGTCTGCATCACCTATCGCAACAGGATATCGAATCCGGCTTTATCGAATTCCGCCATTTTCTGGGCCAGTGCCGCTTCCAAAACTGCCGCCACCAGAGCGAGCCCGGTTGCGCCCTGGAGCGGGCCGTGGCGGAAGGAAAAGTTCATCCGCGCCGGCTGGACATGTTCCGCCGCATCAGCCTCGCCGAAACCGGCCGGAAATAGCCATGCATCTCTTGTACAGCTCGCTCAAGCTGTTGGAGATCCACCACTTGAAGAACTTGCTCGAAGCCGAGGGCATCCGCTGTCAGATCAGGAATGAGCTGCTCAGCCGGCTTGCCGGAGAAATCCCGTTCACCGAATGCGCGCCTGAATTGTGGCTGCTGGACGAGCGCGACCTGGAACAGGCCAGGCGCATCGTCGCCGATTTCGGCCGCGCCGCCGTCGTCCATCCGCCATGGCAATGCCCGCACTGCGGCGAGGCGCTCGAAGGCCAATTCAGTGCCTGCTGGCATTGCGGCACGGCGCGAGCGCAAGCCTGAAAAGGATGTGTCGGCAACGGCGCGGACGTTGCGCTGGCTGGCGCATGTCGATACGCGTCGCGCGGCGAATTAAGGCGCGAAATTCGCCGAGACTGCATCCGCTCCGGGACGCAGGAATATTTTGACCTCGGTCCCACGATGGTGCTCGCTGCGCAGGTTGATTGCCAGGCCCAAGGCGTTGGCCAGGCTTCTGGCGCTGAACAGGCCAAGGCCGAACCCATCCGGAATCGAAATGCCCAAATCGAAGCGCTTGAAAGCATCGAACGCCAGATGCATCTGTTCTTCGGTCATGCCATGACCGCTGTCGACGATCGCCAGGCACAGTCCGCCTGCGCGCCGGCAGCCTACCAGGATCCGTCCTCCCGGATCGGTGTAGCGGACGGCGTTGGAAAGCACGTTGCGGACGATGCGCTGGAAATACGGCACATGGGTGTCGATATGCAGGCGGGACGGCACGTAGCGAATTGAGACATGCTTGTAGCTAGCCCGCCGCCGGTATTCCTCGACCACCGGAGCCAGCAACTCGTCCAGCACCGCCGTTTCAATAGCCGGGCGATGCGTGGATTCATTTACGGTGGCCAACTGCTGGATTCCGACGAGCAGCCCATCGACCTCTTCCAGCGCCAAGTCAAGCTTGCGCGAAAGTTCCTCGTGCTCATCCTTGGTTGTCGCCGTCTTGAGCAGATTGGCAAACATGCCCACGCCTAGCAGTGGCTGGCGCAGATCGTGGTTGGTTGCGGCAAACAGAAGGCTGCGTTCGCGCATCAAGGACGCGGCCTGATTGCGCCGGGCATCCGCCTCCTTGCGCTCGGCCAGCAGCAGTTCTCTTTGCTGCAGCAGACGCTGGGTCATGGCAAATCCGAACAGGGTCGCGACGAGCATGCCCTGCAGCAATCCGAGGTAATTTGCATAGGATATGCCGAAGGAGGACACCACGCGCGGAACCACAAAAAAAACACCGGAGAGTGCATAAACTCCCCAGGCCGCGGCAATGAAACGGGAGAGCGGAATCTTCTTGCGCGCGGCCATGATGGAAACAAAAATCAGCGTCATGGCGACTGCACTTCCGCCCCAGACGAGCAGCAGGCGGGCGCCGACGGGGAATGCCAGGCCAAACCACGGCGCCAGCGCGAGCCAGAACCATGCGACGTAGCGCAACACGCGGTTCGCCGTCGGCGCCCAGGCGGCTAGGTTCAGATATACGCGGGCATGCAGGCTGCTGAAACCGAACAACCCGGCGTAGGCCGCAAACCCGACGGGGCTGAGTATGTATTCCGTAGCGCCCGGAAAGAGTTGTTTCAGGAATCCGGAAAGCCAGGATACGGCGACCAATTCGCTGACCAGCATGCCGATAAACAGCGGGACCGATGCATCGTCGAGAAAGCGCCGCAACGTCAAAACGTACACGCCGAGCAGCAGCGGGATGCCGAAGGCAATGCCGATGACCATGTCGAATTGGCGCTCCCGCTCGGCGAAGCCGATCGCGTCATACAGGAAAACCGGAAAGCGTACGATGGACGCGCCTTCGACCCGCAGTAGCAGGTCGACGGATTTTCCCGGGGGCAGATCAAGCGCCCATACGGGGTTGCGAAATCCGCCCCCGAATTCCCCGACCGCGCGTTGCCTCAGGGTTTTCGCCTGCGTCCACTCGCCGCCCTGCGAACGCTGGAACAATTGGACATCGTATTGGGTGGCCATCTCGTAGCTCAGTATCCGCGTTTGCGCAGACGCTTCCCGATTGATGACAGAGAACTTCGCCCACCAGGGTACAAGGCCGCGTCCGAGCACGCGCTCCGGGCTGTCGACGGCCTGTGCCAGCTTGCCGGAGGCCAGCTCAGCCGCTTCGCCCGGCGCGATTTGCCTATCCGGTATAGACAGGACGCGCAAATTTGGCCAAGCCGGCACCCGATCGGCATCGGCGCGAATCTCCAATGGCGGCGGCTCGGCCGCCTGCGCCACGGTTGTCGTTGCAGCCATCGCCCATGCCGCGCAGCATGCGCGCAGAAAATGCAATGCCAAGCCCTTCATCGCGCGTTGAAATCCGAATCAGGAATGGTCACGCTGCTGGTCGATCATCTTGAGGTAGCGGGCGACGCCTTCGGTGCGGTTGCGCACGCCCAGACGCCCAAGGATTTCCTTCATGTGGGAGCGCACCGTTTCCTCGCTGATGCCCAGCCGCGCGGCGATTTCGCGATTGCTGCGGCCCGCCGGCAACTCTTCGAGCACCTGCAGCTGTTTGCGCGTGAAAATTTCCTCCAGGGTGCCGGCACGGCTCGGCTCCTGGTTGCCTGCAACTGAAACCCCGCCCACCATCGCCTGAATCTTATCGCGGATGGCCTGGATCGAGGCGCTCTTGATCAGGTAGCCGGCCGCCCCCAGGGCAAGCGCCTCGCGGCGCAAGGCCGCGTCGTCAAGCGCGGTAAAAACCAGCAGCGGACTTTGCGGCGCTGCCTCGCGCAGGCGCCTGACCGCCTCGATCCCCTTGGCATCGGTCAGCGTCAGGTCGGTCACGATCAATTGCGGCGCGGACCGAACCGCCAGGGTCCGCGTCGCGGCGAGCAGGGTTTCCGCGGTCTGGACTTCCAGGGCGGCATTGCTGCCACGGATGCAGGCGATAAGCGAATCGGCGACGAGCGGGTGATCCTCGACGATAAGGACGAACGCGTTGTTGCGATCTTCGTGCATGCGCGGTACCGGGCGGCGAAACGGTGTCGAAGCCGGATTATCCACTAAACGCGCCGGCAGCCCGCATCCCGTTCCATCCAAATTGAGTGGATGCGTTTCATAGCTGCATGGTGTTCCATCAAGTAATCCTCGCGCATGATTCATCGCCAAAATGGGCTTTCACGCCCCCTTGATCGGCAAAGCCGATTCGACTGCCGATGCACTCCGAAAGAGACATCACATCATCACAAGAAACGAGCGTAGCCGCATCCCCCAAAGGGGTGAGCTTCGTCAAACCGTGGTGCATGAGGATGCAAGATCGGCCCAGGGGCCGGTCAGGGCGCTGGTAGCCGACGCGCGGCAAAGCTGCTGGAAGCCGCTCGCGAGGGGCGCGAGCCTATGGCGCAAGGAAGGGCCGGGACGACCCGCCCTTGCCCGCGCTGCTAGCTCAGCGCCCTCGCAATTGCAACCAACAGCAGGATAAACAGGATTACGACCAACGCGCGCCAAACTAGCCCGATGGTGCTGTCGAGAAAGCCGATGTCGGCATCGTCGCCGAGGCCCAATTCCGGCCGGTCGACCGAGCCAGATTCCGACGGCAAGGGCATGCCCAGTCGCACACCCATGGCGCCGGCACCGCAGGCAAGTACGACGCCGAGCGCGGCATCCGGCCATTTCGCCGCCTGCAAGCGCCAGCAATAAGCCGCGTCCTCGAAATCGCCAACGACGGCAAAGGCAATGCCGGTCAGTCGCGCAGGCACCCAGTCGAGCAATCGGAACACCTGCGCGGCGAAGTCGCCGAACGCCGACAGTTCGGACTCGCTGCGTTCGGCCCAGCGGTGATGCAGGAACGACGACATGCGATAGAGTATCGCCCCGATCGGCCCGGGCAACAGCGCGAACCAGAAAACCACGGCGAACACGTGCTGGTATGAAGCCACCAGCGCCTCTTCGATGGTAAGCCTGGCGACCTCCTCTGCATTCAGCAGCTCGCAATTCGTACCGCGCCATTCGCCCAGGATTGCGCGTGCCTCGTCCAGGTCGCCGCTTTTGAGCGCCCAATGTATGTCGGTAAAATAGTGGCTTACCTGGCGAAATCCCATGGTCACGTACAATATGAGCACGTTGAAGGCCAGGGCCAGCAGCGGCGACAGGCCATAGAGCAGGTAATAGACCAAGAGCGCCAGCAGCATTGCCGGCACCACGCCCAGCACCCAGGCGATAGTTCCGTGCGCGCGTTCGCCGGCATTGAAGTGCTGCTGCAAAAAGTCGGCAAATCGCACGGCCCGCGACACCAGTTCCCTGCGGTCGGCGAGCGGGCGCCACTGCTCGAGCAGCAGGGCGATGATCAGAGAGATAAGGCTCATTGGAAAAGCTGCTCTCTTGGGCGAAGGCGCGGGACAGCCATCGGGATATTATACGCACTCCGCCGGCTTAAACGCAGAACAAGGAAGACCATGGCGACGAAGAAGAAACAGCCCCTGGCGATTACGCCACCGTTCGGATACGGCGAGGTCGCGCCGCTGCAAAAAACAGACAAGGTGTTATTGCCCGCCCCTGGCGCCACGCCGGATTTCTGCCGCTCGATCAACGCGCTGGCGCTCTCCGTCACCGAATTCAACATCGCTGCGCGCGACTATCCGATCGTATTCGCCAGCGCCGACGCGGGCAAGACCTACGCGCCGGTCATCGTACTCGGCTTGGCGGACGGGCAAAATCTGTTCGTCGATGCGGCCGGCGCCTGGGATGTCGCCACTTACCTTCCCGCCTTCGTGCGGCGCTATCCGTTTTGCATTTCCAGGCTCCATGTCCAAGGCGAGCAGCGCAGCGAAAAAGTGGCATGCGTCGCCCGCACCCATCTGGACCGGCGGGGTGTGCCACTGTTCGACGCGGCTGGCGAACCGACGCCGCAATGGCAGGCGGCCCGGCGTCTGATCGAGGAGTACGAGAAGGACCTGGATGCCACGGCGCAGATGTGCGCGTTCTTCGGGGATCTGGGTCTGTTTTCTCCTTTCACTTTCCAGGTCAGGCACAGCGAGGCGCCGGATCTGACATTGCAGGGCATGCATCGAATCGACGAGCAAAAGCTCAAGGCGCTCGAACCGAGCAGGCACAAGGAGCTGGTGGCCCGGGGACTGATGGGCAAGATCTACGCCCATATTCATTCTTTGGAGAACTTCGCCAGGCTCTACCAGCGTGCCGTCGAACGCGCCCGGGCGCCGACAAAGCGCAAACCGGCCAAGCGCAAGTCGAAATAGATCTTACGCGGTCAGGAACGCGTACAGGTTCATCAGCATTCCTGCTGTCGCGCCCCAGATATAATGCCGTTCAAAGGGCATGGCGTAATAATGCCGGGTGCGACCCTGATACTGAAGCGTGTTGCGCTGATGGTTGCCGGGGTCGAGAAAAAACGCCAGCGGAACCTCGAACGCCTCGGCCACCTCGAATGCGTCCAGGCTCAATATCGGGGGTGAACTCACCAACCCGACCACCGGAGTGACGCGGTAGCCGGTGACCGTGGTGTATTCGGGCAGCAAGCCCAGCACTTCGACATGGGAATGTGGCAGGCCGATTTCCTCGAAGGTTTCGCGCAAGGCGGTCGCTGCGGGCGATTCATCGTGGGCTTCGCTGCGCCCACCGGGAAAGCTGATCTGGCCGGCGTGATCGTACAGGTGGTCGGTGCGCTGGGTAAGCAGTATCGTCAGCCCGGCCGCGCGCCTCACCATCGGTACCAGCACCGCTGCGGGCCGCAATGCCTCATTCTGGCGCCACAGATGGCCATCGCCAGTGGCTATGGGCGTCACCGCGCGGCCAGCCGCAAAGCGCTCGCGCAGCCAGGCTTCGGCAGCGGGGCCGCTCATTTCCCTCAGATCAGTTGTCTCAGACAGCATAGTAGAATTTTACCGCGAAACCGGAACGACCAGACCGTGCATTGGACGCGAACTGGAGGCGCCAAAAGCAAACGCCGCGGCTAGCCGCGGCGTTTGGTCTTCCCGATCCAGTTTCACCCGGAATGCGTCGCTACGTGCGCATCACTTGATCGCTTGCAGTTTATCGTAGACGTCTTTGGGCCAGGGCAGCGAGCCGCCTGCGCTTAAGGAGTCAGAATCGTCGAGCCGGTGGTCTTGCGCGCTTCCAGATCGCGATGTGCCTGCACCGCGTCCTTGAGCGCGTAGCGCTGGCGCACCTCGATTTTCACCTTGCCCGACAAGACGACGTCGAACAGGTCCTTGGCCGAAGCCACCAGGTCTTCGCGCTTGGCCGTGTAGTGCACCATGCTCGGCCGCGTGAAGAACAGCGAGCCACGCGAGGCGAGCATGCCTGAATCGAAGGCCGGGACCGGCCCCGAGGCGTTGCCGAAGCTCACCATCATGCCCATCGGACGCAGGCAGTCCAAAGACCCGACGAAGGTATCCTTGCCGATCGAGTCGTACACCACCGGCAACAGAGCGCCCCCAGTGATCTCCTTTACCCGCTCGGTGAAATTCTCGCGCGTATAGACGATCGCATGGTCGCAGCCATGCGCCTTTGCCAGCACCGCCTTTTCGTCCGAACCGACCGTGCCGATCACCGTCGCCCCCAGCGCCTTCGCCCACTGGCAGACGATCAAGCCGACGCCGCCCGCCGCGGCGTGGATGAGGATGGTGTCGCCAGGCTGGACTTTGTAGGTGCGCTTGAGCAGATATTGCGCGGTCATCCCCTGCAGCATCATCGCCGCGCCCTGTTCGAAGGAAATGCCGTCGGGCAGATTCACCAGGCGGTTGGCGGCCATGACACGCACTTCCGCGTAGGCGCCGACCGGCGGAGAAGCATAGGCCACGCGGTCGCCTTTCTTGACATTGGTCACCCCCTCGCCCACCGCCTCGACTACGCCGGCCGCCTCCATGCCGATGCCGCTGGGCATCTGCAAGGGGTACAGACCGGAACGGTGATATACGTCGATGTAGTTCAGACCGCAGGCATTGTGGCGCACGCGCGCCTGGCCCGGCCCTGGCTCGCCTACCTCGATGTCCTCCCACAGCATGACTTCAGGACCGCCTTGTTTATGCAACCGGATCGCTTTTGACATGTTCTGTTCCCAACAAAAAATTGAATCACGGAAATCGACGGATGGGTTGCGGAACGTCCACCACGGCCGAACCCGAACGGGTCGACATGGTACAACAAACAATCCGCCGCGATAGAAGCATAGCTTCGGTCGCGGTCGGTTCCTGCTATTTCGGCTTGGACTTGGCCTTGGCCGGTGCAGCCTCTGCGGGTTTCGCCTCGGCTGGCTTGGGCGCAGCACTGGCGGCGGCGGCCTGCATCAGGTTCCACCAGGCGGCCGGATCGGGAAAGGGGTTCTTGCTCGCCGCCGCCGCGGTATCGGCCGGCGCG
This sequence comes from Burkholderiales bacterium, assembly GCA_014860395.1. Classification (GTDB taxonomy): domain Bacteria; phylum Pseudomonadota; class Gammaproteobacteria; order Burkholderiales; family SG8-39; genus 2-12-FULL-64-23. Next base: position 8,575 of record JACZJU010000171.1, read on the forward strand.
ACGGTATCGGCCGACGCCGGCTGCATCGCCTTCATTGCCGCCAGCGTGTTTCTCTGCATCTCCAGCCCCTGGATCGACAGGCGCAGCATGTTGAGATTGAGATTGAGCCAGTTCTCCACCGACTTGAGGTCGGAGATTTTCTTTTCGACGGCTTCTATGTCGAGCGTGGGCGCCACCATCCCCGGCATGGGCAATCCCATGGGGTTCCACAGTTTCTTCATGAACTCGAACGGATCCGGCAGCGGCTCGGACATGAGGGCACCTCGATACGCGATGGGAGACGATAAGTTTAACAGGCTGTTGAAAAACGTTTCACCGACACGAAAGCGGACCATCTCATGACGCCCTCTCATAGGGAAGCGTTTTTCAATAGCCCCGACTTGGGGGATATAAAAGGGGGCGTCGTCCCCTTTTTCCACAAACTATTAATCCAATTTCATTGGCCGACGTCCAGGAACTCCAGTACGGCGTCGCGCTGGGCCAGGGTATCTCGATAGCCCAGGTCGATGAGGCCGCGGCAATACGTTTCCTCGAACAGCAGATAGCTCGCCAGATTGGAACCGCGGCGGTTCATCGCGCCGATGCCGCCGAGAACAAATTTCAGCGTCCACGGCAGCTCCTGCACGTGCCGGCCGGCAATGCGCTCGATCGACTCGCTCGGAGAGATCATCAGCACCTTGATCGGTCGCAGTTGCAGTCCGGCCTCGAGCCGCTTGTCCTCCGGGATCAGGCTGACCGTGCGGTTGATGCGCCGCAAACGCTCCAGATCCACGGCCAGTCCGTCGAGAAATATGCTGTTGAGCGCGTGGCCGGCAATCTGCGCGATAGACGGATAGATACTCGAGCGCACCCGCGCCGCCTCGGCCTGCTGGCGCCCGGTACCGATAACCAGCACGCGGTCCGCTCCCAGGTGCAGGGCCGGACTGATCGGCGCGATCTGGCGGATCGAACCGTCGCCGAAGTATTCGCGATTGAGCTTCACTGCGGGAAACAGGAAAGGCAAGGCCGCGGACGCCATCAGGTGATCGACATCGAGCGTGGTCGCCGCGCCCACCCGCTGGGTGCGCTCCCATGCCTCGAGCCCCGGCCCGCCCTGATAGAAAGAGACATTTTCTCCGGAAGAATAGCCCGAGGCGGTAACCGAAACGGCATAGAGCGCGCCGCTATCGATGTTTTCCTGGATGCGCCCGAAATTCAGCGTCTGCTCCAGCATTTCGCGGATCGGTGTATTGTCGAACAGCGACGCCGGGCTGTTGCGTTTGATCCACAGCATCGATGCGAACCAGCGCACGCTGGTCTTGAGCATGGACCAGGGATCGGCGCGGTAGACGCGCTCCACGTGGAAGTTCTCCCACACCTCCAGCAGGTAGCCGACGCCGCTGCGGAAATCGTTGGCGTGAATTGCCAGAACCGCGGCATTGATGGCGCCGGCCGAGGTCCCGCACACGATGGGGAAAGGATTCTTCGCCTGGTCGGGCAGCAGATCGCGGATCGCCTTGAGCACGCCCACCTGGTAGGCCGCGCGAGCACCGCCGCCGGTGAGAATCAGGCCTGTTTTAGGCTTGGCCCGCTCCATTGCGACGCTACAGCGAAAGCTGCAGCTCGCTGCGCGCCGCGTTCGCGTCCATCACGGTCAATGCCGCCATATTTACGATGCGCCGCACCGTGGCCGATGGCGTAAGTATATGCACCGGCTTGGCCGCGCCCAGCAGGATCGGGCCAATCGCGATACCGTCGCCGGCCGCCATCTTGAGCAGATTGAAAGCGATGTTGGCCGCATCTACCGTGGGCATGAGCAGCAGATTCGCTTCGCCTTTCAGCGACGAGTGCGGGAAAGCAGCGCTGCGCACGTCCTCGGACAGTGCCGCATCGCCGTGCATCTCGCCGTCGATTTCGAGCTCCGGCGCGCGCTCCTGGATCAGCGCCAGCGCCTCGCGCATTTTCACCGCCGAAGGCTGGTCGCTGGTGCCGAAGCTCGAATGCGACAGCAGTGCCGCCTTGGGGACGATGCCGAAGCGGCGTATTTCCTCCGCCGCCAGCACCGCCATCTCGGCCACCTGCTCGGCACTCGGGTCGAAGTTGACGTAAGTGTCGCAGATGAACACCGTGCGCTTGGGCAACAACAGCACGTTCATGGCGTAGTAATTCTTCACGCCCGGGCGCAGGCCGATCACCTGATCGACGTAGTTCAGGTGCAGGGCGTGCTTGCCGAAGGTGCCGCAAAGCATGCCGTCGGCCGCGCCGCGGTGCATCATCATCACGCCAATCAAGGTGAGACGGCGGCGCATCTCGATCTGCGCATAATGCTGCGACACGCCGCGACGTGCGGTGAGCCGGTAGTATTCCTCCCAGTAGTCGCGGTAGCGCGGGTCGTCTTCGGGATTGACCACGTCGAAATCGGCGCCGGGCTTGATGCGCAGGCCGAAGCGCTCCAGGCGCCGCCCGATCACCGCCGGTCGGCCGATCAGAATAGGCCGCGCCAATCGCTCATCCACGATTACCTGTGTCGCGCGCAAGATGCGCTCGTCCTCGCCCTCGGCCAGCACGATGCGTTTCTTCTGCGCCGCCTTGGCTGCCGAAAATACCGGCTTCATCAACAAACCGGAGTGATAGACGAATTCGCTCAGCTGCTGCGCATACAGATCGAAATCGGAAATTGGGCGTGTGGCCACGCCCGAGTCCATCGCCGCCTTGGCCACCGCCGGCGCGATCTTGATGATCAGGCGCGGATCGAACGGTTTCGGTATCAGGTATTCCGGTCCGAAGGCGACATTCTTTTCGCCGTAGGCGGCGGCGACGATATCTGATTGCTCGGCCATGGCGAGATCCGCAATCGCATGCACACAAGCGAGCTTCATCGCCTCGTTGATGGTAGTCGCGCCCACGTCGAGGGCGCCGCGAAAAATGAACGGGAAGCACAGGACATTGTTCACCTGATTGGGGAAGTCCGAGCGGCCGGTAGCCATGACCACATCGGGCCGGGCTGCCTTGGCCAGGTCGGGGTGGATTTCCGGCTCCGGATTTGCGAGTGCGAGAATGAGCGGTTTCGCCGCCATTTGCTTCACCATCTCAGGCTTGAGGACCTTGCCCGCGGACAGACCCAGGAACACATCGGCGCCTGCAATGATTTCGCCCAGCGTGCGCGCGTCGGTCTTCTTCGCAAAGCGCGCCTTGTTCGGGTCCATCTCCTCCTTGCGCCCGGCATACACCACGCCCTTGATGTCGGAGACCCAGATGTTCTCCATCTTCAGGCCCAGGCTCATCAGAAGATCGAGGCAGGCCAGCGCCGCAGCTCCGGCACCTGAAACCACGAACTTCACCTTGGCGATGTCCTTACCGACCACGCGCAGGCCGTTGAGGATCGCCGCGCCGACGATGATGGAGGTGCCATGCTGATCGTCATGGAACACAGGTATCTTCATACGCTCGCGCAGCATTTTCTCGACGTAAAAGCACTCTGGCGCCTTGATGTCCTCGAGGTTGATGCCGCCGAACGTGGGTTCCAGCGCCGCAATCACCTCCACCAATTTGACCGGATCGAGCTCGTTCACTTCGATGTCGAAGCAGTCGATGCCGGCGAACTTCTTGAACAGCACCGCCTTGCCTTCCATCACCGGCTTGGAGGCAAGCGGGCCGATCGCGCCCAACCCCAGTACCGCGGTGCCGTTGGTGACGACACCGACGAGGTTGCCGCGCGCGGTCAGGTTGCGCGCCTCCGCCGGGTCGCGCACGATCTCCTCACACGCCATGGCCACGCCGGGCGTATAGGCCAGTGCGAGGTCGTGCTGATTGACCAGTCCCTTGGTCGGGGTCACCGAAATTTTGCCCGGCTTGGGCAGGCGGTGATAGTCGAGGGCGGCCTTGCGCAGTTGGTCTTCCATGATTTTTCCTGGGTACGTGACAAGCTATCGGAGGGATCGATTATAGTCCCGCGATAGGTGGAACGCTAACGCAGGCAGTCGGCTCGGCGCAGATGTACGACGCTTCGACAAATGCCAGGATTTGCCGAAACCGTTCGAACCACAGCCCTGACTGATGTCATAATGCAGGCCATGTCGCTCGCTCGCAGAATGGCCGAAATCCAGCCCTTCCAGGTCATGGAAATATGGAATCGCGCCAAGGAACTGGAGGCACAGGGCAAGCATATCGTTCAAATGCAGATCGGCGAACCCGACTTCACCGCGCCCGATCCGGTGATCGCCGCATGCATCGAGGCGCTGAAGCACAACCCCATACACTACACCTCGGCGCTCGGCATGCCGCTGCTGCGCCATGCCATCTCGCACCACTATCGAGAACGCTATCGGCTGGAAGTACCCGCATCACGCATAGCCGTCACGGCAGGCGCGTCGGGCGCACTCCTGATCGCGGCCGGCCTGCTGGTCAATCCCGGCGACGAGTTCCTGATGCCCGACCCGGCTTATCCGTGCAATCGCCACTTTGTGCGCTTTTTCGAGGGCCAGGTGAAAAGCATCCCGGTTGGTCCGCAAACGCAGTATCAGCTCACGCGGGAACTGATCGAGGCCAATTGGTCGGAGAAGACACGCGGCGTGCTCATCGCTTCGCCGTCCAATCCCACCGGAACCATGATCGCACCGGCCGAAATGCGCGCCATCATCGAGTCCGTGCAGGCTCGCGGCGGCGTTGCGATCGTCGACGAGATCTATCAGGGTCTTACCTATGCAAGCGAGTTCGAGAGCGCGCTCGCTTATTCCGACCGCATTTTCGTGGTGAACAGCTTTTCCAAGTATTTCAGCATGACCGGCTGGCGTCTGGGTTGGTTGGTGGTGCCGGAGGAGCAGGTGCGCGAGGTGGAGACCTTCGCCCAGAACGCCTTTATCTGTCCGTCCGCGCCGGCCCAATATGCCGGCATTGCCGCGTTTGCGCCAAAAACGACAGCCATCCTCGAGGAGCGCCGCACCGAATTCAGGCGGCGGCGCGATTATCTGGTACCAGCGCTGCGCGAGCTGGGTTTCTCCATCCCGGTGACCCCAGAAGGGGCTTTTTACGTCTACGCCGGGATCGAGCGCTTCGCCTCCGACAGCGGAGAGTTCGCTCTGAACCTGCTGGAGCATGCCGGCGTCGCAATCACGCCAGGCAAGGATTTCGGCGCGAACCAGGCCGAGCGCTACGTACGTTTCGCCTATACGCGTTCAATGGACGATCTCGAGGAGGGTGTTCGCCGCCTGCGCAGATTCCTGCCAGGCGGTTAACAGGGGGTTGAAAAACGAGCCGGTCGGCCGTTCTAGAATTGCCGCAACGGCCCTGAATCAGCTGGGCGTGAGGGGGGATTCCCCCCATCTGCGTGCGACAATGAAGCTTGAAACCCGTTGCAAGACGAATTTTGCAACGGCCGATCCAAGGGAAAATGAGGGGAAGGATCCCCTAATTTTGCAGCGGAGGCTTAGGCGGCCGTCCGGGGTCGGGCGCGCTTGAGCATCTGCTGCAGGCGCTCTTTCACAGCCATCACTTTCTGCGCATATCGCTGGCTGTCGTCGTCGAAGGCCCCATTGTAGAGCTGCAGCCCTGGCATCAGGCCGCCGCCGCGGCGCACCGCATCCTTCAATATGCGCGCACCTACCATGATGTTCGTCATGGGATCAAACACCGCGTCTTCGCCCCCGAGCGCGTTCAGCTTGTCCAGGTGGTACCTGGGCATCACCTGCATCAGGCCTTTGGCGCCCACAACGCTCTCGGCGATGGGGTTGAAGCTCGATTCTACTGCCATCACCGACAGAATCAGCAGCGGGTCCACGCCCGTGCGGTTGCCGGCCTCATGCGCCGCCCCAACCAGCTGTTCTGTCGCTTCCTGCGCGACTTTGTACCTGCGCGCGAGGTATACAGCGAGGGCGCGGTATTCCGGGTTCTCGGTGTTCGCCGCGGTCGGTACGAGGAGGGAAATGCCCTCATGGCGTATGGTGCCGACTGCCGCGGACGCGGGTACGGACTGGGCGGTCTGATCCACAGCCGGGCGCGCGCCCATCAGCAATGCAATGGCGGCCACAGCCCCGAATACCGCCAATCCGTTGTGTAGAAATGCAGTTGTGAAAGCGTAGGTTCGCACGACAAACTGTTTCAGGTTGTCCATGAGCTACCTCCTTACAAAAAATGTACCACGTAGGCTGAATCACCTTACCGCGTGACGCAGTCGTAGGAGCGCTTGCCCCCATTATAAGGGAAGCGAGCGCCCGTGTTGCCAAGTCGGCTCGCTTTTCGCGCCGGCAATTTCGCGGGCGCGGCCCAAACGAGCGCATTGATTCAAACACTTACTACAAAAATCTAGTTACTTGAAGCGGCTTGTTAAAGTGCCGCCGGAGCTAAAAGAAACTTCGACTAGAACCTGGCCCAACTACCTGCCGGTTTTATGGTGGATATACACGACGTGACGTGATGCAACAAACGCTATTCTATTGAATCTCTTAACTTATGTCAAGCATTCTGCTAAGTGCATGTTGCTACGCAACATAATAGCTTGAATCGGAAATTGACGTCGCCCCGGACTTCAGGCAATCTATTCGCAGGCTTAGGCCTGCCCAAAAGAAACGCTCCCAGCCACGCTACCCGCGGTCCCCTAGAAGAAAGCGGGTCGCGTAGCCGGGACAACTAAGGTCAGTGTGAATGTCCGCGGTACAGCCTTTGCTTGCGCTAAGGCTGACCGCGCGACATCCTTACCTACGCTAAGGCCTTGAGCCTGTTGGAAAAGGCCAAGCAGCTGCCGGGTTCAGGGCGGTTTTCGCCCCTGGCGTCGCCGCAGTCGATGAAGCTACTGGAGCCATCATCGAACGTGCTGCCGGCCTGGCCGGTTTCACAGCAGGTTTAGCCTTTTTTTTTGCCGCTTTCTTTTTGGCGGCTGGCTTTTTGGCCTTCTTTACTGGCTTTTTAGCCTTTTTAGCTGGCTTTTTTTTTGCCGCTTTTTTTTTCGCAGGTTTTTTCTTGGCGGCCTTTTTCTTGGCCGCTTTCTTTTTTGCAGGCTTCTTAGCTACTGCCCTCTTCTTTTTGGCTTTTTTAGCCGGTTTTTTCGCTGCTTTCTTTGCTTTTTTCTTCGTTGCCATGTTAAAGCTCCTTCTACAGGTTAAAGAAAAACAACTACAACAAACCCGGCTACGATAGCCCGGATTATTCGCCCGACCGGAGCGAACTCCGGTCAGCCGAATCCCTTACCTGCATGCACGCCGGCCTCATGCGGCCTTGCGCTCCAGCAGGTCACGATACAAAACGGCGGGATCGAGTTCGATCCCGCCGTCCCAAACCAAGGTCTTTGCCGCGGGATCGATTGCCACCCGGCGAAACTGATCCCGATCGCGCCAAATCTTGAACGCACCGATCTCGAGCAAGTTGCCTAAAAATACGCTTCCCTCCAGCCCATCGTCGAAACGCAGCCACAAGCTATAGTCACTATCCGTCCGAAACTCGGTCAACTTACCCATGATTTCCTCCGCTGGCTGCCGACGGTATAAAGTTTGCTAATCCCAACTGAGTGCGCCTCCAGTCTGGTACTCGATTACGCGGGTTTCGAAGAAGTTGCGCTCTTTCTTCAGATCGGTCATTTCACTCATCCAGGGAAAAGGATTGCTCGCCCCGGGATAAAGCTGTTCCACGCCGATCTGCTGGCAACGGCGATTGGCGATATAACGCAGATATTCCTTGAACATCGGCGCATTCAGCCCGAGCACGCCACGGGGCATCGTGTCTTCTGCATAGCGATACTCGAGCTCGACCGCCGTCTTCATGTACCCCTGGATCTCCTCGCGAAACGCGGCGGTCCAGAGGTGAGGGTTTTCCATCTTGATCTGGTTGATCAGGTCGATGCCGAAATTGCAGTGCATCGACTCGTCGCGCAGGATGTACTGGTACTGCTCCGCGGCGCCGGTCATCTTGTTCTGGCGCCCCATGGCGAGGATCTGGGTGAAACCGACGTAGAAGAACAGCCCCTCCATGATGCAGGCAAACACGATCAGGCTCTTCAGCAGCTGCTGGTCCGCCTCGGGCG
>JACZJU010000172.1 GCA_014860395.1 Burkholderiales bacterium
TTGGGGCACGCTTTTGGTGAGTTTGCGAAAGTCTTTCGCGCCGAATACCCGCTGGCCGATCAGCAGCGCGACCGGGCGATAGGTGTTGAAGGCGAGGCGCGCCGCGCTGGACACCATTTCCGTCACGTCCTCCTCATGGTCAGCGCGCTTGACGATCACGCCCATCGCCTCAAGCACGGCCTGTGTCGCGTTGCCCATGGGAATCTGCGCCGGATTGAATTCGCCGTGGTCGCCGCGCATGGTGATGAGCATTAGCAGCGGAAACTGGCAGGCGATCGACAGGGTGAGCATGTTGATGCAATTGCCCACGCCGCTGCTTTGCATCAGCAGCACGCCCTTCTCGCCGCCGAGCCAGGCACCGGCAAGCTGCGCCACGCCTTCTTCCTCGGTGGTGAGCCTGACCACGCGCATGGATTTGTCTTTTTCGCACAGCTTGATCAGGCGCGCATGTCCCGCATCCGGGACGATTGCCACCTGGCGCACTTCGGCGGCGCGCAGCAGCGCGTGTACCTCGTCGGGCCAGACGGATACGGCAGTTTTTTTCATTTGGATTCCGTGGATGGGCGGGAGCGAACGGGTTCGATAATACAATAATTCGATCGCAGCCGGCATGTACTGTGTCCGTGTGGCGCATACACTCGCGGGAAAATGAGTACGGGCGGGATTTGCCGTCAGTGCGGTAAAATCGCGCATGCATACCGCCACGCTTTCCCGAAATCATGAATAAGCCTGCCGGCGCGCCCGCGGCGCACCTCACCAATTTCATCCGCAACGTCATCGAAGCGGACCTGGCCGGCGGCAAGTATGCGTCGCGCACCTGGGGCGGGCGACCGGGCCTGGCGCCGACGCACGCGGGCGCGCCGGCCGATCCGGCGAAAATCCGCACGCGCTTTCCGCCCGAGCCCAACGGCTACCTGCACTTCGGCCACGCCAAGTCGATCTGCCTCAACTTCGGCCTCGCGCGCGATTACGGCGGCGTCTGCCACATGCGCTTCGACGACACCAATCCGGAAAAGGAAGAGCAGGAGTACGTAGATTCGATACTCGATGCGGTGCGCTGGCTGGGCTTTGACTGGAACGCCAACGGCAGCGAGCACCTGTACTACGCGAGCGACTACTTCGACGCCATGTACCAGGCGGCGGAATTCCTGGTGACTTCCGGCCACGCCTACGTGGACGAGCAGACGGCCGAGGAATTGCGCGCATCGCGCGGCACGCTGACCGAGCACGGCGTCAACAGCCCCTGGCGCGACCGCCCGGCGGCGGAGTCGCTTGCGCGCCTCGCCGAAATGCGCGCAGGCAAGCACGCCGACGGCAGCATGGTGCTGCGCGCGAAAATCGACATGAGCTCGCCCAACATCAACCTGCGCGATCCGGCGATCTACCGCATCAAGCGCGCCACGCACCACCGCACCGGCGACAAGTGGTGCATCTACCCGATGTACACCTATGCGCACCCGATCGAGGACGCGCTCGAGCAAATCACCCATTCCATCTGCACCCTGGAGTTCGAGGATCAGCGCCCGTTCTACGACTGGCTGCTGGCGCGCCTGGCCGAAGGCGGGCTGCTGCTAAAGCCGCTGCCGCAGCAGCTCGAATTCGCGCGGCTCAACCTCACCTACGTCGTGCTGTCCAAACGCAAGCTGATCCAGCTGGTCGAGGAAAAGCATGTGGAGGGCTGGGACGATCCGCGCCTGCCGACGCTGGTTGCGGCGCGCCGGCGCGGCTACACGCCCGAAGGCTTCCGCCTGTTTGCCGAGCGCATCGGCGTGTCCAAGTCCGACTCCTGGATCGACTATGGCGTGCTCGAGGAATGCATGCGCGAGCACCTGAACCAGGTGGCGCCGCGGCGCATCGCCGTGCTCGATCCGCTCAAGCTCATCATCGACAACTACCCCGAGGGCGCCGAAGAGGAATGTTTAGCGCCCAACCATCCGCAGCAGCCGGAGCTCGGCAAACGTACGCTGCCGTTTTCGCGCGAACTGTGGATAGAGCGCGAGGATTTCATGGAGAGCCCGGCCAAGGGCTATTTCCGGCTGTACCCGGGAAACAAGGTGCGCCTGCGCTACGGCTTCGTGGTCGAATGCACCGGCTGCGACAAGGACGCCTCGGGCAAGGTCACTGCGGTGCATTGCAACTATTTCGCCGACAGCAAATCGGGCACGCCGGGCTCGGACGCCTACAAGGTTAAGGGCAATATCCACTGGGTCTCGGCCGCTCACGCCTACCCGTGCGACGTGCGGCTCTACGACCGCTTGTTCCGCGAAGCGCATCCGGGCACAGGCGAGCGCGATTTCCTGCTCGACATCAACCCGGAAGCGAAAAAGGTCATCAGCGCGCAACTCGAACCCGCGTTGAAGGATGTGCAGCCGGAGGAACGCTTCCAGTTCGAGCGGCACGGCTACTTCGTCGCCGATCGCATCGACTCGAAACCCGGCGCACCGGTGTTCAACCGCACGGTGACGTTACGGGATGTCTGGCAAAAGTAACGCAGTCGAAACAGCCGACCCATAGGAGAGAAAGAGATGAAAGCCGTCGGACTCTACCGCTATCTACCCATCGACGATCCCGAGTCCTTCCTTGACCTCGAGCTGGACACGCCCGCCGCGGGCGCGCGCGATCTGCTGGTCGAGGTG
>JACZJU010000173.1 GCA_014860395.1 Burkholderiales bacterium
ACATCCGGCCGCGGCGTGCGCACGCACTGTTCGGACGACTTCCTGTGGTTGCCCTTGGCCATGTGCCGCTATGTCTCGACTACCGGCGACACCGGCGTGCTGGATGAATCCATTTCCTTCCTCGACGGCCGCGCGGTCAACCCTGACGAGGACTCGTATTTCGACCTGCCGGGCCGCTCGGCAGAGTCGGCCAGCTTGTACCAGCACGGCGTGCGCGCCATCCTGAAGGGTCTCGACTTCGGCGCGCACGACCTGCCGTTGATCGGCTCCGGCGACTGGAACGACGGCATGAACGCCGTGGGCGAGCAGGGCAAGGGCGAAAGCGTATGGCTGGCGTTCTTCCTCTACGACGTGCTCATGCGATTTTCCGCGCTGGCGCACACGCGCAACGACACCGCCTTCGCCGGGCGCTGCCAGTCGGAGGCCGCCAAATTGCGCAAGAATATCGAGCGCAACGGCTGGGATGGCGAATGGTACCTGCGCGCCTATTTCGACGACGGCACGCCGCTGGGATCGGCGCGCAATGCCGAATGCCAAATCGATTCCCTTCCGCAAAGCTGGGCCGTGCTCTCCGGCGCCGGTGATGCCGCGCGCTCGCGCACGGCGATGGCAGCGGTGGACCGGCGGCTGGTGCGCCGCGATGCGGCGCTGATCCAGGTGCTGGATCCGCCGTTCGACAAGTCGGCATTGAACCCCGGCTATATCAAGGGCTACGTGCCGGGCGTGCGCGAGAACGGCGGGCAGTACACGCACGCGGCGATCTGGACGGTGATGGCCTTCGCCGCCCTGGGCGACAGCCCGCGCGCCTGGGAACTGTTCGACGTGATCAACCCGGTCAAGCACGCGAATTCCGCGGCGGCGATCGCCACGTACAAGGTGGAACCTTATGTGGTCGCAGCCGACGTCTATGCGGTGGCGCCGCATACCGGCCGCGGCGGCTGGACCTGGTACACGGGATCCGCCGGCTGGCTGTACCGGCTGATCCTGGAATCGCTGCTGGGGCTGAGCGTGGAAGTCGACAAACTGCGCTTTGCGCCCTGTCTTCCGCACGACTGGGAAACGTTCAAGCTGCATTACCGCTATCGGGAAACGCTCTACCACATCAGCGTCGTGCAAGCGCGCGCCGGAACGGGCAGAATGTCAGTTACGCTCGACGGTGTCGAGCAGCCCGATAACACAATTCCCCTGGCCGACGACCGCAGGGAACACATGGCCGAGGTGAGGATAGGCGCCGCGGGAATTTTGCAGAACGATGACTAGCGCACTATGGTTTCTGCTCGTGGGCGGCTTGTTGCTCGCCAGGGGCCTGACATCCACGATGCTCAAGCGCCTGCCTGTCACGCCGGCCATCATCTATCTGGCGGTGGGGCTGCTGGTCGGGCCCACGGTGCTCAATGCATTTCACTTCAATCCGCTCAAGCAATCGGCGCTGTTGGAAGTACTGACCGAAGTGGCGGTGCTGATTTCGCTGTTCTCCGCCGGCGTCAAAATGCCCGTACCGGTGAGCTTCGCCCGCTGGCGCACGCCGATGCTGCTGGCATCGGTGTCCATGGCGGTCAGCGTCGGCCTGGTTGCCGCCTTCGCCCATTATCTGCTCGGTCTGCCACTGGGCGCCGGCGTCCTGCTCGGGGCTATCCTGGCGCCCACCGATCCGGTGCTGGCGACCGATGTGCAGATCCGCCACCCTGGTGACCGTGATCAACTCCGCTTCATTTTGACCTGCGAGGCGGGCATGAACGACGGCAGCGCGTTTCCGTTCGTAATGCTGGGAATGGGATTGCTCGGACTGCATGAACTCGGTGAAACGGGACTGCGCTGGGTAATGGTCGATGTGCTGTGGGCCACGGCGGCCGCAATCGCCATCGGGGTAGCTTTCGGCACCGCACTGGCGCGACTGGGATGGAAGCTGCGCGGCGGGTCGGGCGAGCACCAGCTCATGGACGACTTCCTCGGACTCGGCTTGATCGGGGTGGTATACGGCTTGAGCGTGCTTGTCGATGCCTGGGGATTTCTCGCAGTATTTTTCGCCGCCGTCGCGCTGCGCCAAACCGAAGTCAAACTCGCCGCCGCCCGGGATTGCCCGGATCGGCCGCAAACCGGCGCAATCGAGCCGGCGGTTTCAAGCGCAAGCCCTGATAACGAGCCGGCGCCGACCGTCAGCGAAGGATCGCTGATATTCAAGGAACACCTCGAGCGCTTGTCGGAAATGATGCTCATCCTGCTGGTCGGCGGCACGCTGTTTCTCGATTCCTGGAGTTGGCGTGCCGTGGCACTTGTGCTGTTCCTGTTTGTCGTGGCGCGACCGGTCAGCGTCCTCGCCGGCCTGTTGGGCACCCGCACAACGTGGCCGATACGCGGCATGGTGGGCTGGTTCGGCGTGCGCGGCATAGGTTCACTGTACTACCTGATGTATGCCATCCAGCACGGACTCCCGGAGAAGTTGGCCCTGGAGCTGACCCAATTGACGCTGGTCGCGGTGGCGCTTTCCATCCTCGTCCACGGAACCAGCGTCAAGCCGCTGATGAGCCGCTTTTGGCGCCACCGCAAGCGTCTGCCAACGCCATAAACCGTGGCTCAATCTGCCGGATCATGAACCCGGATAAGATTGCACCCCTCCTTTTTGGCTCGATACATGGCCGTATCCGCCCACTTGAGGATATTGTCCTGGCTGGCTTCATGCTTGCCGAACAGCGCCACGCCGATGCTCGCCGTGCACTGATGCTCGACGGTTGTTTCCGCCTTTCCCTCATGCCGTATCTTGAGCACATAAGGCGCAGCCAGCGCGGCGCGTATCTTCCTGGCCACGATTTCCGCCTGTGATCTCGATCGGGCCTTGTCCGTATCCAGATCGCCAATCAGCACCACAAACTCATCGCCGCCGAAGCGCGCCACGGTGTCCATCCCGCGCACACAACTTCGCAGTCTGTCCGCCGCCTCGATCAGCAGCAAATCGCCGGCCGCATGCCCATCGGCGTCGTTCACGCGCTTGAAGTCGTCCAGATCAAGGAACATCAGCACGCCATAGCGGCCACTGCGTTTACTCGAAGCCATGGCCTGGCTCAGACGGTCGCCGAGCAATCGGCGGTTGGGCAATTTGGTGAGCGTGTCATGGAACGCCATGTGGCGCATCTGGTCTTCCATCTGCTTGCGCTCGGAGATGTTACGGATGTTGCACTGAATTATCTTGACGCCTTCACAGTCGTAAGAATTGCTGACGAATTCAACCGGAACTATCGCTCCTGCTTTGGTTTTCAGCGGAAGATCATCGTATCGGACATAGCCATGCGTTTGCAGCTCCACGAACATCTCCTTGGTCTCCGCCCTGTCCGCAAACGGGCCCACTTCCCATAGTTTTTTCCCCAGGAACTCGGCGTGCGAGTAGCCGAGCAGCTCGACCAGGTAGGGGTTGACGTCCTCGATCTGGGCGGAGTCGAAGTTGAGCAGCAGAATCCCGTCCCGGGCGGTTTCGAACAGCCGGCGATAGCGGCTTTCGGATACTCGCAGCGCTTTTAGCGCGCGATCACTAGTCGCGTCCATCGAAGATGCCGTTTTGGGGCGGGGCGGACGGGTACTATTCACAACAATGGCCGTAATCCTCCTGATCCTGGCAGCATCCTTTAGCCTGACGTGGCGGTCTGTACGGTAAGGCACATAAACCGCCGCCGCGACTGGTTGCGGAAAGCGCAGGGCTGCGCTGCACGGCAACGCCGGACTGGGGTGGGCTTCCTTCTGCCGGCAGTTTGCCAATAGTCGCTGCGAGCAGGGAATCGAAAACCGCCCCGACCCAGGCCAGGTCTTGGGCGCATTGCCGACCTGTGACATAAACAGGCTGATGGCTCTAATCGGCCGAAGCTGCCGCTGGCACTTCGATCCGTCAATGTCCGCAACGCTATCGAGACCCGACGTTGATCCAGATAGCCAAGCCGAACGCGGCGTTACCGAGTTCGTTTCGGCGGGACTCGCCCCTGAGCGGTCTCACGCCTTGCTACGGATCGGATGTCCGGAGCCTCCTAAGCGGCCATTCGCATGAGGCTCTCAGTGAAGGTGAATCGTAACAGGACGGCTTGGATGTATTCGCAAAATCATTTCCACCACCGGTTCGAACCTTCAACTATGAGCGGGACATCGTCGGCGATGCGCCACACGGCGTACACTTGAATTGCGCTCAGGATGTATATTGCTGACAATTCAGCAGGAAATAATGAGCATGCTTCAGCACCGAAACCCATTCTCACTTGCACCCTTGGGAGTCAATATGTCACAACCAGTACGCCAATTTCCAAATTCGCCCGAAGTCGCCGCCATGGTGCGCAAGCTCGGCAGCGTGCAGCACGGCGACAGCAAGATCATTTCACCCGAACGAGTGGCCGAAATTCTGAGCCATTTCAATGTCCCCGGCCGCGCCAGTTTTCGTTCGTGCGCTCCCTATCTTGCCGCAGGTTACCAGGGCGGGGCCACGATGGAGTTTGTGCAGAACTACCTGGATACCATCCGCTACCCTTGCTATCCCGTCGGCGATGAGCGCCGCGTCAGAATTCCATCGCTGAAAGTGCTGGCCGAGGTCTATACGCCGGGTGTGGGCTTCATATGCAATGTCATCAAACACCTGCTGTCGGAATCGATCGACTTGCGCCTGTTTGCGGCCGACATCGCCGACGACAAGACCCGCCAGGCCATCCTGTATCGGGCTAACGCCCTGTACGGTCTTGCCAAAGCGCTGTCACACACCAATTTGATTATTCCCGTCAGTCGCGGGTCGAATCTGGATGCGATCAAGGACAAGATCGCCGCCATCGGCAAGGCGGTCTATATTATTACCGACGGAACAGCCATCCTGGGCCTGGGCGATATCGGACCACAGTCCGGCGCACCGGTAATGACCGGGAAAGCCATTCTGATTACAGGCCTTGCGGATATTCCGGCCATCAGCCTGATCCTGGATGAAACCGATCCGGACAAGATCGTCAAAATACTCACGAAGATACTGCCCGAGCGCGGCGGGTCGATCAATCTGGAAGACCTGTCTTCTCCACACTCATTTGAGGTTGAAAGAAAACTCCAGGACAAAATTGCCATCCCCGTATTCGACGACGATCAGTGGGGCACGGGCATCGTGGTCGCTGCTGCGCTCATCAACGGCGCAAAGCTGATGGGCAAGCCGCTGGGCGATCTGGCCGTCCATTTCCAGGGGGCCGGCGCGGGCGCCATCGGCGTTGCGCTCATCTTGACCGCCGCCGGCGTCAATCCAGGCAAGATACAGATGGCGGATTCCAAGGGGCTTTTGTATGCCGGCCGAAAGGACGGAATGAACGAAGAGAAAAGCCATATTGCGGCCATCATCAATGCAGAGGGGCGAACCGGATCATGGGAGAACGGGCTGCGCGGCGCCGACATCTACATCGGCCTGTCGGCCTCGGAAGCCAACAAGCGGACGCCGTTCACGCTTGAGCACATGGGCATGATGAACAAGAATCCTGGCATCATCTCCCTGGCCAATCCCAGTCCGGAAATTCTGACGACGACCAATGAAGACATCGGAACTGCGTATAAACGGCTGCGTGATGCCGGCGCGGCCTTCGTCGGCACCGGTCGCTCGGACGCTCCCAATGGGATCAACAACGTTCTCGGCTTCCCGGCGATTCATAAGGCCGGCGGCTTCCTGGCTGACGCCACCTCATACCAACGGACCGACTATGTCGTGGCCGCCCGCGCCATCGCAGAGCTGCTGGGCGAGATCACGCCGGACCGCGTGATCATCGACCCGCTTGACCCACGCGTAGTGCCGGTCGTTTCCGAGGCAGTGGCAGCCGCAATTCGCGAACGTTAGCGCGGCCAATCGCGGCCTGCTGAAATTCCAGCCAAAGGCCGCTTTCCCAAAACGTGAATCGTCACTCCCGACCCTGAGCCGACATAGAGCGGTTTTGAAAGCAGACGCCCAATCTGTTTCCTGCTGGGGGTCAGGATGACGGTTTATCTGACACGAAGCTGGCGCCCAGCCCCACCAAACCGGAGCATAGAACTCGCCATCGCCAGATGCATTGCTGCTATGGTATTTACGCGCCATGAATACCGCCATCGCCTAGTTCAAGTCGATTCCGACAATGTCGTCGGCTTCAAATTCGTCAGGTACTGTGCCATCACCCATGCCGGTAACCATGGCTGCCAGGTGCTCGCTCTGTTTCACAAAATATTCGGCACTGATTGGGTCATAGAAGCGCTGACCGAGAGGAACATCGCAGAATCTGATACGACGACCGGGGGGAGTAGCCATGCGAACTCACTAAGAAATGTTTTTTAACCGCGAACCGAAGGATAGTTTACCCGCGAAGCGCAGTTTTAGGCCGGTTGTTGTCCGACGCACCCAGGGCCTGCAGAAATACGGAGCAAAGTCCGCTATCCGAAACTGCCGGAGGCGGCTTGCGGCCACAACCCGCCACTGGCGATTCTTCTCCAAACCTGCAGCTGGCCCCCTCCACCCCGGCGCCTCCCAGTTTCCCAGTACGCGAGTGCATGACGGAGTCGGAGTCGAATTAAATTTCGACTCCGCGCTCGCGCCGTACCCGGTCCATGACTTCGCGGCCATCAACGCGAATACCGCCATCAACATAGATGCCAAAGCCGGCGCCTTGCCGACTGCATGGGCGGCCTCTGCGGCGGCAATCAGGAGCTTGCCCGGCATGCAGCCGACGCGCGCGCAGGTGGTGGCCATAGTCGCCGCCTTCGATTAGCGCGGCGTTCGCGCCTGCGGCCTTGGCTGCGTGGTACGCGGTGAGACCCGCCGTGCCGGCACCGATAACCGCAACGTCGACGTTCAATGTTTTCATATCTTGCCCTCGCATTGCGCGCAGGCACCTATGTCATCGCGCTGCTCTAGTATCGAGACACCTTAATGTCGAAACATAGTTGCGTTGTGGTGGTGGGGGCGAGCTTGCTCGCGAATCTTGGAATTCGCGAGCAAGCTCGCCCCCACCAATTTGATGCGCCGGACATGCTGGTTGCCCTCCACATTGTTTCGCAATTATGGTGCCGTACTAGGCCGCTTTGCGTGTTTTGAAATGCTTTTCCAGATCGTCCGCACCACCGATGAGCTTGCCGCCGATGAACACCTGCGGCCAGGTGCCGCTGCCGGAAACGGCGCGCAACGTACTCGTAGTGATGTGTTGGCCCAAGCTGATTTCGTCATAGCGATAGCCCTTGGATTCGAGCAGCGCCTTGGCGCGCGCGCAGTGCGGGCAGCCGGGCTTGGCGAAAATCACCACGGGTTCCGGAGCAACCGCTTTCGGATTGATGTGCTTGAGCATGGTATCGGCGTCGGATACTTCGAACGGATCGCCTTCCTTATCGGGTTCGATGAACATCTTTTCGATCACCCCGTTTTTGACCAGCATGGAATAGCGCCAGGAGCGCTTGCCGAAGCCGATGGCCGATTTATCGACCAGCAAGCCCATTCCGGCGGCGAAATCGCCGTTGCCGTCCGGAAGCAATGTGATGTTCTCGGCTTCCTGATCCTGTTTCCATTCGTTCATGACGAAAGCGTCGTTGACCGACAGGCAGACGATTTCGTCCACGCCGTTCGCCTTGAACACCGCGGCGAGTTCGTTATAGCGCGGCAGATGCGTGCTTGAGCAGGTCGGTGTGTAGGCACCGGGCAGGCAGAACACCACCACGGTCCTCGCCTTGAATATCGCATCGGTGCTCACGTCCTTCCATTGATCGTCGGCGCGTGTCTTGAAAGTGACGCTGGGTACGGGTTTGCCTTCGAGGTTCTTGGCGCTGGGCAGCATGGTCGTTCCTTTTCTTGGTTGGTCGGTGATCGGGGTGCTTCTAGTGCCACGGCCATTTGCCGTGGCCCTGCCGGGCGCCAAAGTCGGGATCGGCGCCAGCGTGTAACTTCAGCAGCAAACGCAACGGTCGCTCGGTTTCGATCCACGCCTTTGCGGACCGAAGGTGAAGCTGTTGCAACGATATTCGCTCTTCGCGGATGGCTCTGTGGGACAGCGCACGATGATGGAAGCGGTTTTACGCCCTGGCGCCTGTTGCCTAACAGGCTGTTGAAATTCGCTTCCCGGTGGAACATTTCGCGTAGAGGGAGCAGCGTGTCAGAGGGAAGAGAATTTCGACAGCCTCCGAATCGGGGATATACGCCCCGAAGGAAGCCCCCTCGGGAGAAAAGGGGGCGCGCCCCTTTTTCAACATCCCGCTAACCCGGCGCCGTTACCCGCACTGAAATCTGCTTTCCAGCAGATTTCCAGGCTATGACTTGAAGGCGGAATGACTCAAGCTCCGCGAGCACGTCGGCGATCCGCTGAAAATAGGGCTCGAAGGACTCTACCGACAATTCTTCTTGAACGAGCTGCCTGCGCGAACCCGGTTTAAGCTTCAGTTTAGTCGCCTGCTGCACCAACGCGACAATATCGCCGGTGCGCTCCAGCAGGGCGTACGTAGAGCGAATAAGCCTGTT
This sequence comes from Burkholderiales bacterium, assembly GCA_014860395.1. Classification (GTDB taxonomy): domain Bacteria; phylum Pseudomonadota; class Gammaproteobacteria; order Burkholderiales; family SG8-39; genus 2-12-FULL-64-23. Next base: position 8,462 of record JACZJU010000173.1, read on the forward strand.
TCGAAGCAAGCCGATATCGAGACACTTTTGCGTCAATTCATGAAACCGCGTCCTGGCTTCCGGGTCCGGATCGCGCAGCCGATCAATGAAGTCGGAAAAACCGGCTTCGGTCGACCTGGCGAGCCGGGGGTACCCGGTCTCCGCTGGCAAGATCTCCACGGCGTAATCTTTGCCGGTGATTGCGCCGTGGAGTTCGATTAGCGAATTCTCCAGCTCCTGGAACAGGATCACGAACTTCCCGAGTTGCTGGTAGTGCGCACTCTCAGCCATCTGATGCGGGCCTTTTCGCTGCATCAGCTCTCCTTTAAATCCTCAACAGCCTGCTTGAAGTCGCCGACGCTCTTCTGCGCATTCCCTTTGATCTGTTTTGAAAGCCCCTTGATTTGTTGCTTCTTGCTTCCGGCCAGCTTGCCAGCTTCTTCCTGGACTTTGCCGATAACGTCTTTTGCCGCGCCCTGCACTTGGTCTTTGTTCATTTCGATTATTCCTTTTGTAAGCGCTGCACTCAGCGCGATGAGAAAGAGCTGTAATCGGCAACCGGCAATTGCAGCCGGATTACTGCGTTCCCTTGAGGACCATATCGTTCTTGACCGATTTCACGCCCTCGACGCTCTTGGCGATTTCGACGGCCTTGTCGATATCGGCGCGCGATCCGACGAAGCCGGCCAGTTGAACCCTGCCCTTGAACGTTTCAACGTTGATTTCAGCCGACTTGAGCGACGGTTCTTCCAACACTGCCGCCTTCACTTTGGCGGTGATGACGGCATCGTCGATGTATTCGCCGGGAGATTCGTTCTTCGACATCGATGTGGCGGCTTTCGCCTTGACCGGTTCGTTCGCGTCGGACTTGGCGGCCACGCCGTCTTTTTTATGGCATTTCACGCAATCGGCTGGAGCCTTGACGCCGAACGCCGCCTTGCCATCATGGCAGGCACCGCAGAACTTGCCTTCGTTCATCGCGGCCATGGTTATCTTGTCCTTGCCTTTCTTCATTTCGAACAGCTTGGGCTTGGTGTGGCAGTCTGCGCACTTGGCGCCCTTGGCCGCATGTGTCTTGCCGTCAAACACCACTTTGCCCATGGGATTGGCAAACTCCACTGTCTTGCCTGATGGAACCGCCATGACGTTGCCGACCGACAGCGCCAGCGCCGCAAATACTGCCAATATTCCCGCGATCTTCATCTTGTTACCCCTTTGGATAGTGGACAACGAAAGAACCTCTGTTGACGCAGCAACCTGCCGCATCCGTCTTTCCCGCAAGTATTAGATACCTCCTGCGCGGTAGGTTCTGTGCGGCGGCGAACATACGATAGACGGACGCCCCGAAGCGTATTTTCCGGCCCCGTTTCTGCAATTGCCCTGCCGATTACGCCGTGCGTTGGCGCACGCAAGGGCGCGCCGGGTTCAGTTGCCGCCCGGGGCTTCCTCGACCAGCTCGCGGCGAATCGCCAGCAATTCCTTGCGGCGCTTTGCATCGGTTTGCGGGTAGCGCATGTTGAGCGCCCTGAAGGTGTCGACGATGACCTGGGCGATGATCAGCCTGGCGTTCTCCTTGTCGTCGGCAGGCACCACGTACCAGGGCGCCGTTTTGGTGCTGGTCGCGCCGAGGCAGGCCTCATAGGCCTGCATGTACTGCTTCCAGAATTTCCTTTCCTCGATGTCGGCGAGGCTGAATTTCCAGTTCTTTTCGGGCTCGTCGATGCGATCGAGAAAGCGCTTGCGTTGCTCTTCCTCTGACAGATGTAAAAAGAATTTGATGATGCGCGTGCCGTTTCGATAAAGATGGTTCTCCAGGTCGACGATGGAGCGATAGCGCTCCTTCCAGATCGCGCTCGCCTCTAGCAGCCCGTCCGGCAGCCGCTGCTCGCGCAGTATCTCCGGATGCACCCGGACGATCAGCACCTCCTCGTAATAGGAGCGGTTGAAAATGCCGATGCGGCCGCGCTCGGGCAGCGCCTGCGTGGTGCGCCACAGAAAGTCGTGATCCAGCTCCGTGGCACTCGGGTGCTTGAAGCTGAACACCTGACATCCTTGCGGGTTGACGCCGGACATCACGTGGCGGATGGCGCCGTCCTTGCCTGCGGCGTCCATCGCCTGGAAGATCAGCAGCACGGCATAGCGGTTGGAGGCGTAGTGCAGACGCTGCAACGCGCTCAGTTCCTCCACCTGCTGCTGCAGCAGTTTGGCGTACGCCTTCTTCGATTTGTAAACGGGCTTCACGCGCGTCGGCCACTTTTGGAGATCGACCTTCTTCCCGGCTGGCACACGGAAGTCAGCTGGTTTGATTTTCATCCCTATACCTCTTTTGATTGCGCCAAAACGGGCGCGGTATCGAATGCCTCGCGCACCTGCAGCAGCCGGCTCTCGAACCGCTTCCGGTCGTACGCAGACTCGATGGTGCGAGCGGCCAATTCGCCGACACATTCCACTTGTTCACGCAATATCCGTCTGCGGCAGGGGCTTGTCGTCAGACTGGCGATGGTTTGCAGCGCGCCGAGCATCCGCAACATGATGCCGACATTAGCTTGCGCGCTGCCCCGGATTTGATCGAACGATTCGGCCACCAGGCTGGCAAAGCTCGGTCCGATGGTAATCACCCTCAGTTCCCCGTCCTCATAGCGGTGCGATGATGGGATGTTCCGGGAGGCCAGTCGCGCCAGAATCGCACCCAGATAATCCACGCACATCACGGCCGTCGTGGTGTCGTTGACGCTGGGCGAGAGCGCGCGCAACGCCATATCCACGATCTGTCTGATGCCGAAAGCGGCATCCTGTTCCAGCGTGCGGTGGCGGCTGATGCTGTATGCCGCCTGCATGGCCGTGACGATCTCCTTTTCTGGCGGATCCTTCAAAGCGAGCGAGGCCAGCGCGGTGTCATGGACCACAAAATCGCCGATACCGCGTTCCATGCGCACGATGGTCTTGTGTTCCTGCGCCAAGCGCAGGAGCGTCGCGTTATCCACGCTTTGGACATAACCATTATCCTTGACGGGAACGGCCTGCCAGTTCCGCTCGGGCAATGAGAGCAGAGCCTGATCCTCCTCGCCGTCAATCGGCCCTTGTCCAAGTGCCGCCGGGAAAAGCCGGTCGATGGCCGCCATGGTTTCATCGGCAACCGAGGCGATAATGCTCGATGCCTGGATCGAAGAAGCGATGTGATGAATGAAATAAATGAGGGCGGCGATGCCGCCGATCGCCAGCATCACGCTAAAGCTCACTGCCAGGCTCGGGACAAATCCCGCCGCCTCACCACCGCGGATGGTGCGCAACACGATCAGACAATAGGTGAAAATGCCGGCGAAGATTCCGAGCACGACCTGCGTGACGCGGTCGCGCATGAAATTGCGCAGGATGCGCGAGGTGTATTGGCTGGAGGCCAGCGCCAGCGTCACCAGGGTCATCGAAAACGTGACCCCGACCACGGCCATCATCGAGCCGGCAATGGTAGTCAACACCCCGCGCGCACCCGCCGCATTGGCGCCAAACAGGCGCGGCCAGCGGGCCATCCATTGCTGGCTCCCGCTGTAGTCCGCTTCAATCAAAGCCACAGCGAGGACGATGCTGAGCGCAACAATCAGCGTGGGCACAAACCAGAAGCTCGTGCGCAGATTGCTCCCGAACCGTTTGAGTCTATTCATGGTTCAATCTTCGATGAAATCGGCTCTCTCAGGACCGAATCATTGCTGCGCCGCCCCGCGCAGCTCCCCCGACAGCGCCTCGAAACCGGAGATGACGTCGAACAATTCCTCGTCGATGCCGCTCTGGCGCAGACGGTGGAACGCACCGTTGAGATCCTCGAGCAAGTCGTCGATGTTCTTCTCGGCGCGCTGCATCGCTGCGAGGCGGCTCGCGTTCTCGCTCGCGAGGGATTCGGCGCAGGCGCGGTAGAGCGAGACGAAAAGATATTCGCGGATCAGCGCGCGCAAGCTCGCAGTACCCTCCCCCATCACCTCGGGCAGGTTTGCCGTCGGCCAGGGGAGTTCGGCCAGCTTGCCGCGCCAGGCGTCGTCCAGCGGCAGCAGTTGCTGACCGACGGGCGCGTAAACGGCCGCGGAGCTCGGGCGGTTGTAGAAGAGGTGGAGTGCGGTAACCGCATTCTTGCCTTCGCGTGCCTCGCTCTCGACCAGTATCTGCCCGACCAGCGGCGTGATGGCCTTGACGGAATTGGGCACTGCGTAGAGTCCGGCCAGCGGCAGCCCCGCATCCGCCAAGCGGGCGTGCACGCGTTCGCCGACCGCCCAGACCTGGGGCTTGCCCGGAAGAGCGGCCAGGCTCTTCACCGCAAAATCGGCCACCACGTCGTTGAACTGCCCCACCAGCCCCTGATCCGAACCGAATACCACCGCGCCGATTGATGCCTCGTCCGTGCGTTTCCGGCCTTGCGCCATCGGCGCGACCGGCGTGCCGCCGCGGAAACAAATGCTCAGGCCCAGCTCGACTGCCTGATAGTAGTCGGCCAGGGCGCGCACCGATTGTTCGTATTGTCCGATGCTCGAAGCGGCCAGCGCTTTCATCGAGCGAACCACCGACTGCAGATCGCCGGCACTGCCGATCTTGCGCCGCAGGCTCGCCATGGTATCGCTCATCACTCCTCCGGGGTTTGCGGCTCCTGGTGGGACGGGGAAGTCGCGCGACTTTCCTGATCGCGCAGCCGCCCGACCGTGCCCTCGACCAGCCTGGTCAATTTGTCCGCGGCGCCGTCGACGGCCTGGTGCAGGGACGCCGCGTGATGCGTGACCGCGATCGGCTGCCGGCCCTGCAGGCGGGCCTCCATTACGCAGCGCTTGTCGTTCTGGCCGCTCTTGTGGCCGACTTCGTCTGTCAGGTGAACCTCGACGCGCGTGACGTGATCGCTGAACCGGCCGACGGCGCTCTGCACTACGCCGCTGACGTGAGCGGCAAGCGCCTCGCGACCCTCGATGTTATGGTCGGTGTTGATCTGGATTTGCATGGTGTTCTCCGGTTGTATCGTTGCTTGGCTAAACATGCGTAGTGGCAGCGGGCTTGGAATCGTGCTCGGGCTTGGGCTCGGCTTCGCCTTCAGGTTTGGATTCGGCCTTGCCCTCGGGTTTTGGTTTCGACTCGGGTTTTGATTCCGGCTTGGGCTGGAAGCCGGCGAGCGCCTTGCGCGCGATGTCGACGATCGTTTTGCGATCCTCATCGCTCAGCTTGTCGGCGGTCTCGAAGCGCGCGCATACGTCCGCCGGGATGTTCGCCGCCGCCTCGTGAACAGCGTGCTCGGCCTCGGTCATCTGCTCAAGCGGCACCGCATCGAAGAGTTCCGCCGTCAACGCCAGCAGGATCGCAATTTGTGCGGGCACGGAGGCCGGGGCGAATTCCGGCTGCTTGAGGCAGGCGCGTATGCGTCGCCCATGCTCGATGACCTTGCGCGTGTTTTCATCCAGGCGGGCGCCGAACCGGGCGAAGGTCTCGAGTTCCTCGAACTGAGCGTAGGCGAGCTTGAGGTCGCCCGCCACCGCGCGGTAGGCCGCGCGCTGCGCCTTGCCGCCGACGCGCGAAACCGATTTGCCTACGTCGACTGCGGGCAACACGCCCAACTCGAACAGCGACGGCGAAAGATAAATTTGCCCGTCGGTGATGGAAATCAGGTTGGTCGGAATATAGGCGGAAATATTCTGCGCTTCGGTTTCGATGATGGGCAGCGCAGTCAGCGAGCCGCCGCCGAGTTCGGGGCGCAGGCGCGTTGCGCGCTCCAGCAGCCGTGCATGGATGTAGAAAATGTCGCCGGGAAACGCTTCGCGGCCGGGCGGGCGGCGCAGCAGCAGGGACAGCTCGCGATAGGCGCGCGCATGATGGGTGAGGTCGTCGTAGACGATCAGCACGTCGCGGCCGGCTTCCATGAAATGTTCGGCGATGCTGGTCGCGGCGTAAGGCGCGATGAAAGCGAGACCCGGCGGGTCGTTGCCTTCGGTCACGACGAGGACGGTATATTCCATCGCGCCCTTTTCGCGCAAGGTCGCCACCGCTTTCGCCACGGCCGAGGCGCGCTGGCCGATGGCGCAATAGACGCACACCGTGTCCTTGCCGCGCTGATTGAGGATGGTGTCGATCGCGATGGCGGTCTTGCCCGTCTGGCGGTCGCCGAGAATCAGTTCGCGCTGGCCGCGCCCAATGGGAATCAGCGCATCGATGACCTTGAGGCCGGTCTGCAGCGGCACAGTGACCGGCGCGCGGTCCATGATGGGCGCCGCGGACCGCTCGATCGGCAGGCGCTCGCTCGCAGCCAGCGCACCGTTGCCGTCCAGCGGCCGGCCCAGCGGGTCGATGACGCGCCCGAGCAATGCCTCGCCCACGGCCACGCCCATGACCCGGCCGGTACGCTGGACTTCATCTCCTGCCTGCAGATGCCAGTATTCACCGAGCAGCACAACGCCAATCTCATCCGCGTCGACGTTGAACGCCATGCCGAGCACATCGCCGGGAAACCTGACCAATTCGTCAAAGCCCACGCCGGGGAGCCCGGACACCTTGGCAATCCCGGTGGCGATGCTGGTGATCGTGCCCACTTCCCGCGGCGCGAGCTGCGGCGTGTATGCTTCCCGCGCCTGGCGCATACGCGTGAACGCCCCGTCGAATACGTTCTGCAGGCTCTCGGGATCCGGGCTCATTCGTGCTCCGCCTTGGGCTTGGCCTTGGCTCCGGTCTCGGCATCCTGTCCGACCACGGCCTTGTCCTTCTCTTTCAGCAATTCGTCTATACCCTGTTCCAGCGACGCCAGATAATCCGCGATGGTCCACGCCACCTTTTGTCCATCCGTGGTGAGTTCGATCCCACTGACGAGGTCCGGCGCGGTCTCGAAGCGGAGGTGGATATCGGCCGAGAAGGCTTCGTTGATTGCATTTTGGATCACTGCGCGCTGCTCCGCAGGCAGGTCGAACGCGCTGCGCACGCGACCGGGGGCGGACGCCGACTTCAGCGCTTCGCCCAGGCCCGCCTTCGCCTTGGCGTCCATCTCATGCAAGCGGCGGATGAACACCTCGCCCATGCGTTCTTCCAGGCTCGACGTGGCGAGATCGGCCAGCGCCTTGCGCGCAATGGCAAACACCTCCTCGCGCGCGCGGCGGCTGAGCGCTTCGTTCAGGCTCTGATGCTCGCTTCGCAGCGTTTCCTGCCGCTTGGCAGCCAGGGTTTCGGCCGCCTGCCGCGCGTCGTCGAGCAGCCGCTGACGTTCGGCTTTCGCCTCGTCCGTCGCCTTGCCCAACAGCGCGGCGCGCTGCTGCTCGAACGCCTCGTTCTTGTGCTGGAACTCGGCGCGCTCCTTTTGCGCTTCCGCCTTTTTCGCGTCTGCGTCCGCAAGCTCCTTGGCAATCCGTTTCTCGCGCGCGTCGATGGCGTCGAGTATGGGCCGGTAAAGGAAGCGCTTCAGCAACCACACCAGGATGAGGAAGTTGACGACTTGCGCCAGGACGGTAAACCAGTCGATCAGCATGGGCTACTTTCCAGCGGCTTGGGCGAGGACGTGGTTCCAGAACGGGTTGGCGAAAATGAGGATCATCGAGACCACGAAACAATAGATGGCGGTGGACTCGATCATCGCCAGACCGACGAACAGCGTGCGGGTGATGGTGGCGGAGGCGTCGGGCTGCTGCGCCAGTGACGTCAATGCCGTGGCGACGGCGCGTCCTTCGCCAAGTGAAGGTCCGACGACCCCTATGGCGATGGTGATGCCGGCGGTGACAATTGATGCCACCGCGATAATAGTCATGCTATCCATGGTGCGTCCTTTCGTGGTTGGCGTTCTGTTTCATTGCCTGGGCTTGGTACCGTTTTTGGCTTCAGGTTCGGGTTCGGCTTTGCCTTCGCGCTTGGACTCTGCTTCGTCTTCAGGTGTGGCCTTGCGCGTACGCGTGGCAGCCGCGATGTAGACCGTGGCCAGGATAAAGAAGATATAGGCCTGCACCATGCCGGTGAGCAGGCCGAGCGCGCTCATGGCGATCGGAAAGATGAAGGGCGTGATGGTCAGCAAGATGGCGAGGATCATCGTTCCGCTCATCATGTTGCCGAACAGGCGCACCGCCAGCGCCAGGGTGCGCGAGAGTTCGCTGATGATGTTGAACGGCAGCATGATCACCGTCGGCTTCAGGTAGGCTCTGAGGTAGCCGCCAAGACCGCGATCCTCGATGCCGAACATCGGCACCGCCACAAACACGCAGATCGCCAGCGCCGCGGTGGTCGAGAGCGAACCCGTCGGCGGCTCATAGCCGGGCACGATGGTGAACAGGCTGGCCATTGCGACGAACAGGAACAAGGTGCCCAGAAAGCCCA
>JACZJU010000174.1 GCA_014860395.1 Burkholderiales bacterium
GGAGGGCAGCTTGTACTCCACGCCGTAGTATTTTGCGCTGCGGGCGAAATCGCGCTTGGCGTAATCGCCTTTCAGAGGCACGTTGGGCAAGGGCCCGCTGCCGGTGATTTTCATCGCCGCGCCGAGCAGAAACGGCCGCCATATGACTTCGCGCCCATATTTGGCGCCGAGGGCGTCTATCCGGGTGCTGGCAAAATAGCCGTAGGGCGAGGAAAAGTCGAAATAGAAATCGATCGGTGCCGCCATGTCTGCTCCTGGTTTTCGGTCTGCTTACTCGCACTGCCCGGCGTCGGCGGCGCTCGGGCGCGTCCACGCCGTGGTGCAGCCGCAGCCTACGAGCACAGTGTAGCGCCTCTAGCCTGCGCGCGCCCGGCCGCGGTTGGGCTTCGCGGCCCGCACTGCGCCGGTTTGCGCGCCACCGAACAGGTCATGCTGCGCGGCCTCGCTCATGGCAATCGTGGCCGGATGTCGCAGGCGGCGTTCTGTCGTTATCGCATACAGCTGTTCGACTACGGTTTCGATCCGCCCTACCCGGCGGACTCCATATTGCCCGCAGATATGATCAGCGATGGCCGTAGGAGCGACAAACAGTCCTGCACCGCCCTGGCCAAATGCTTTGAGCAGGGCGCTGTCGTCGAACTCGCCGACGATATGCGGATGAAGATCCTGATCCTCCAGCCATTGCGTCAGACGCGGACGCACGGCTACCCCTTCGCCGGGCATCAAGAACGGGGCGCCGTCCAGCAACGCGGGAAACTTTCCTACCAGAGATTCCACCACCGCGGGGGCGCCGAAGACGGTGACGTCACTTGCCCCGAGCGGGTGGTTATAGCCGCGTACCTTGAATTCGGCTGGCATCGGCCGGTCGGCGATGACGATGTCGAGGCGGTGAACCGCCAGATCCGCCAGCAGGCCCGGCAGCCGTCCCTCACGGCAGATCAACTGCACCGGGTCTTCGAGGTGCAGCGCCGGCTCGACCACGCGATACGCCACCGACTTAGGCACCGAGTCGGCGATGCCGATCATGAAGGGCAGCCGCTTTCTCGCCGTCTGGTCGCGCACCATCTCCAGCAGTTCGTCGCCGAGGCTGAAGATCTCGTCGGCATAGCTCAGGATACGCCGGCCGACTTCGGTCAATTCCAGACCGCGTCCTGCCCGGCGCAGCAATTCGGCCCCCAGGGATTCCTCCAACTCGCGCAGCTGCACGCTGATCGACTGCGGCGTGACGTGCAATTGCGCGCTGGCGCGGGCAATGCTGCCTGACTTGGCGACCGCCCAGAAATAGCGCAGGTGCTTGAAATTGAGTGTGGCCATAGGCGGTTTGATAATCAGTTAAAAACTAACAATAAACCAATTATATTCGATTTGTTAGACCTATCGCGCGCCCGTAGAATTCGCGGCGTGTTCAACCAGATTGGAGCGCCAACATGCAGATCGATATTCAGGCCAGAGGCTTCAAGTTGACCGAGGGGCTGCGCGAGTATGTCGAACGCAGGCTGAGTTTCGTTTTCGGTTCCACCCGGCGCAGCGTGCGCCGAATCTCGGTGCGTCTGAGCGACGAAAACGGACCGCGCGGAGGCCATGACATGCGCTGCCGAATGCAGGTGGGCCTCGCGGACGCACCGTCGGTCGTGATCGAGGACACCGAAACCAGCATGTACGTGGCGATCGATCGCGCCGCGGATCGTGTCGGCCGTGTGGTAGCGCGCCGGATCGAACGACTGCGCAAGAATCGGCGCATTTCCGGTCTGCTCCCGGGCAGCGCCTTTTCGCGCCCCGGGCAAGAGCCTGCAGGCGAGGCACCCGCCGCGGCAGCGAAGCTTTACGACGGCAAGTCGCCGGTCTGACGCCGGCATCACCTTTACGGAACAGAAGGCACAGGACGCATGGACACGATAGGCACCTGGTGGATGTGGACAGGCTTCGCCGTGATCATAGCCGCGATGCTCGCCATCGATCTGCTCCTGCTTGGCCGCGGAAAGCAGCGTCGCGTCTCCCCGAGGGAGGCGGCGGCATGGTCCGCGATATGGATCGGCGTGTCCTTTCTTTTCGCCGCCGCGCTCTGGTGGTATCTGAACGGCGCGGCGGGACGCGAGATCGCCAACGCGAAAACGCTCGAATTTGTCACCGGCTATTTGATCGAGAAGTCCCTGGCCATCGACAACGTATTCGTATGGCTCATGTTGTTTTCGTACTTCGCCGTGCCGCTCGAGCTGCAGAAGCGCGTCCTCGTGTTCGGGGTGCTCGGCGCAATCGTCATGCGAACGGCCATGATTTTCGCCGGTGCCTGGCTGGTCGTCGAGTTCCACTGGATACTCTACGTGTTTGGCGCCTTCCTGCTGTTCACCGGCATCAAGATGTGGCGGTTCGCCGAAGTGAAGCCAGATCTCGCCAACAACCCGGTGATTCGCTGGATCCGCAGCCGCATGCAGGTAAACGACACGCTCGAAGGCGAACAATTCTTCGTTCTGCGCGAGGAGCGCGGCCGGCTGGTGCGCTACGCGACGCCGCTGTTCCTCGTGCTGGTGCTGGTCGAGCTGTCCGACCTGATCTTCGCGGTCGACTCGATTCCGGCGATTTTCGCCATCACCACCGACCCGTTCATCGTGCTGACCTCGAACGTATTCGCCATCCTCGGCTTGCGTGCGATGTATTTCCTGCTGGCCGACATGGGGGAGCGCTTCTCCTTGCTGAAGTACGGTCTTGCGCTGGTGCTCGTCTTCATCGGCACGAAGATGCTGCTGATCGACCTCGTCAAGATCCCGGTGCTCGTTTCCCTGGGGGTCGTCGCGGCGATCATCACCGCGGCCATCGTCCTGTCGCTGCGCAAGGATGCGCGCAATCGCCCGGCTACGCCTTTGGCCGACGCCGGCAACGCCTGAACGGAGGAATCATCATGGAAAAGAAAACGCAATTCTCGATCTGGTACTTCGCTTTCGCCTTCTTCGCCGTGCTCATGCTGCACAACGCATGGGTCGGCGCGCGCGGCATCGCGCCGATTGCCTACAGCGAGTTTCAGACGCTGGTCAAGGAAGGCAAGGTCGTCGATATCGCGATCGCGGACAACCGCATCCAGGGCACGCTCAAGCAGCCGATCGAGGGCAAGTCGCGCTTCGTCACGACCCGCGTCGATCCGGCCCTGGCCAAGGATCTGGCGGAGTACGACGTAAAGTTCAGCGGCATCGTCGAGAGCACCTTCCTGCGCGATCTGCTCGGCTGGGTGGTCCCGGCCCTGGTCTTCGTCGGCATCTGGATCTTCGCCATGCGCAGGTTTGCAGGCAAGCTGGGCGGCGGCGGCTTCATGAACATAGGCAAGAGCAAGGCCAAGGTCTACGTCGAGACTGACACCAAGGTCGATTTCGCCGATGTGGCCGGGGTCGAGGAGGCCAAGGACGAGCTCAAGGAAATCGTCGGCTTCCTCAGGGACCCGCGGCATTTCGGCCGACTGGGCGGGCGCGCGCCGAAGGGCGTGCTGCTGGTCGGTCCGCCGGGAACCGGCAAGACCCTGCTCGCGCGCGCGGTGGCGGGCGAGGCGGGGGTGCCGTTCTTCTCGATCTCCGGCTCGGAATTCGTCGAGATGTTCGTGGGCGTCGGCGCCGCGCGCGTGCGCGACCTGTTCGAGCAGGCGCGCGCGAAGGCGCCGGCGATCATTTTCATCGACGAGCTTGACGCGCTAGGCCGCGCCCGTTCCTCCGGCGGCGCGCTCGGCGGTCACGACGAAAAGGAGCAGACGCTGAATCAGCTGCTGGTCGAACTCGACGGCTTCGACGCTTCCAACGGGCTGGTGCTGCTCGGCGCGACCAATCGTCCGGAGGTGCTCGACCCGGCGCTGCTGCGCGCCGGGCGCTTCGACCGCCAGGTGGTGGTCGACCGGCCCGACAAGGCCGGCCGGATCGAGATACTCGGCGTGCACATGAAGAACATCAAGCCTGCCGCCGACCTCGACGCGGCCAAGATCGCCGATCTGACGCCCGGCTTCACCGGCGCGGAACTCGCCAATCTGTGCAACGAGGCGGCGCTCGCGGCCACCCGCCGCGACGGCGAGGCCGTAACGCTGGATGACTTCACCGTGGCGATCGAGCGCATCGTCGCCGGCCTGGAGAAAAAGAACCGCGTGCTCACGCCGCGGGAACGCGAAGTCGTCGCCCACCACGAGATGGGCCATGCGCTGGCGGCGATGGCGCTGCCCGGCGCCGACCCGGTGCACAAGGTGTCCATCATTCCGCGCGGCGTCGGCGCGCTCGGCTATACGATTCAGCGGCCCACCGAGGAGCGCTATCTGATGACGCGCAGCGAACTGCAGAACCGCATGGCGGTGCTGCTAGGCGGGCGCGCCGCGGAGGAGCTGATCTTCGGTCATTTCTCCACCGGAGCGGCCGACGATCTGCAGCGCGTCACCGCGATCGCCCGCGCCATGGTGACACGCTATGGCATGCACGCCGAACTCGGGCACGTTGTCTACGAGAAAGAACGCCAGAACTTCCTCGGCCAAGTCGCGCCGAACTTCGGCGACAAGGCTTACAGCGAGGCGACTGCGCGCGAGATAGACCTGGCCGTGCGCGACATTGTCGCGGACGCGTACCGGCACACCCTCGAGCTTTTGCGCACGCGCGAAGCGCTGCTGCGCGCATCGGCGCTCGAGTTGCTCGAGCGCGAGACCCTGGGCGGGACCGATCTCGAACGCATACGCGCCGCGGCCGCCGCGCCAGTCCTGCCTCTGGCGCATGCCGCCTGAGGCTGATCATTGAGATTTTGATTTGTTCCACACCTATTGAACGGAGCTTTCCATGAAACGCATTGCCTTGTTCCTCATGACCAACCTCGCCGTGCTGGTCACGCTGTCGGTGGTCGTCCATGCTTTCGGCTTCAACCGGTTCATCAGCGCCCAGGGCCTCGATTTCGGCGGGCTGATTGCGTTTGCCGCCGTATTCGGCTTTGGCGGCGCTTTCATTTCGCTGGCGATATCGAAGTGGTCGGCGAAAATGGCGGTCGGCGCCCGCGTCATCGCGCAGCCCGCGAACGCGACCGAGCACTGGCTGGTCGATACCGTCGCCCGCCAAGCCAAGGCAGCCGGCATCGGCATGCCGGAAGTCGCGGTCTATGAATCCGACGACGTCAACGCCTTCGCCACGGGCATGAGCCGCAACCATGCGCTGGTCGCCGTATCGACCGGCCTGCTGCAGCGGATGACGCGCGACGAGGCCGAAGCCGTGCTCGGCCACGAAGTCTCGCACGTCGCCAATGGCGACATGGTGACCCTCGCCTTGATCCAGGGCATCGTCAACACCTTTGTCATCGTCATCGCCCGCGCCGTCGGCTGGTTCGTCGACCGCGTCATCCTCAAGAACGAGCAAGGCCCCGGCATCGGCTATTACGTGACCTTCTTCGTGCTTGAGATCGGGCTGGGGATCCTCGCCTCTGGCATCGTCATGTGGTTCTCGCGCCGGCGCGAGTTCCGTGCCGATGCCGGCGGAGCCGACCTGGCCGGACGCAACAAGATGATCGCGGCGCTCGAGCGCCTGCACGCCCTGCACGAGGCCCCGCACTTGCCCGAGCGGGTCGCGGCATTCGGTATCTCCGGCGGCGGCAGCTCAGGCTGGAGGCGCTTCTTCGCCACCCACCCGCCGCTGGCCGAACGCATCGCTGCCCTGCGCGCCACCCCCGCTGCCCGGCCCGCCATGCGCCGGCAACTGGAATCCTGAGGACTTCGCGATGCCCGAACTCGTGTCCGCGTCCCCGCGCCTCGCCTCAGAGCCGCGCATGCCGCTGGAAGCCCGGTCCGAAACCGCGGGCTCCCGGGTCGCTGCTGCGCGCGGGGGCGCGCCGGTCTGGCGCCAACGCCTGGCAGCTTGGATTCAGGCGCCGCTGGTCCAGAATGCGTTGATCGCGCTGATTCTCATCAACGCGGCCATACTCGGGCTCGAAACCTTTCCCGGCGTGCGTTCGGACTGGGGCGGCTGGTTGCGTGCGCTGGACCAGGCAATTCTCGCGGTATTCGTGGTCGAGATTGCGCTGCGCCTGCTTGCGCACCGGATGGCGTTCTTCCGCGACCCCTGGAGCGTGTTCGACTTTGTCGTTGTCGGCATTGCGCTGATGCCCTCCAGCGGCCCGTTCGCGGTGCTGCGCGCGCTGCGCGTCCTGCGGGTCATGCGGGTGATCTCGCTGGTCCCCAGCATGCGCCGCGTGGCCGGCGGACTGATCGCAGCCGTTCCCGGCCTGGGCGCGGTGATGGGCATGATCATGGTGATTCTCTATGTGTCCGCGGTGGTCGCGACCAAGCTCTTCGGCGAGCGCTTTCCCGAGTGGTTCGGGACGCTGGGCGAAAGCGCTTTCACGCTGTTCCAGGTAATGACGCTGGAGAGCTGGGCGATGGGCATCGTGCGCCCGGTTTTGGAGGTCTATCCGCTCGCTTGGGTGTTCTTCCTGATTTACATATTGATCTCGACTTTCACCATGTTGAATCTGTTCATTGCCGTCGTGGTAAACGCAATGCAGACCGAGCACGCACGGGAATTCGAGGCGGAGAAGCGTAATGCTGCGCAGGAGGCGCCGACAGACATGTCGTTGCGCGTCGAGTTACAGGCGCTGCACAGCGAGGTCAAGAAGCTGCGTGAATCGCTGGAGCACAATCGGCCACCGACGGCCGCGACAACACAGGAGTCAGTATGAATAGCACCAGCCTGCCCCAGTCCGCCGTCGCCGCAGCGGTGCAGCGTCTGTTTCGCACCGAATCGGCCCCGGGCGTGCTGCTGTTTGTCGCCGCCCTTCTGGCGATGCTGGTTGCCAATTCGCCGATGGCGGGCGCGCATCAGGCGTTTCTCGACATTCCAATCGTAGTCAAGATAGGCGCGTTCGAGATTGCGAAACCTTTGCTGCTATGGGTCAACGACGGCTTCATGGCGGTGTTCTTCTTCCTCGTCGGATTGGAACTGAAGCGTGAGGTGCTCCAAGGCGAGCTGTCTACCGTCCGTCAGGCGTTTCTGCCGGTCGCCGCCGCTATCGGCGGAATCGCCGGGCCTGCGGCGATCTACGCGGTCTTGAACGCGGGCGATCCGGTGGCGGCGCGCGGATGGGCCATACCTGCTGCGACCGACATCGCGTTCGCTCTTGGCGTGCTCGCGCTGCTTGGCGACCGGGTGCCGCGCGGTCTGAAGATTTTCCTGCTCTCGGTCGCGATCGTCGACGATGTCGGCGCGATTCTCATCATCGCGCTGTTTTACTCTTCCGCCCCGCCGCCGATCACGCTGGCGATCGCCGGCGCCGCGCTCGGTGTGCTCATCATGCTGAATCGCAGCGGCGTCACGCGCATCTCGCCTTATCTGCTAGTCGGACTGGTATTGTGGGCCGCGGTGCTTAAGTCCGGCGTGCACGCCACGCTCGCCGGGGTGCTGCTGGCATTGACGATTCCGCTGCGCACGCGAGGCAAGGAGGGCGAAGCGCCGGCATTGCAGCTTGAGCGCGACCTGCACCCGCCTGTAGTCTTCGGGATCCTGCCTCTGTTCGCATTCGCCAACGCCGGCGTTTCGTTCGACAACATGCAGTTCGCCGACCTGGCCCACAGCGTTCCGCTGGGCATCACGGCGGGACTGTTCCTGGGCAAGCAGATCGGTGTCATGCTCGTTGTGATTCCGCTCGTCGCCATGGGTTTGGCGCGGCTGCCGTCAGGCGCGAACTGGGCGAGCTTTTACGGCGTGGCGCTTATCACCGGAATCGGTTTCACCATGAGTCTGTTCATCGGCAGCCTCGCGTTCAAGGAAGAGTTCGCCGCACAATTGCCGGTGGACGAGCGCGTCGGCATCCTGCTGGGTTCGGCCTTGTCCGCGGTGGCCGGCTATCTCGTGCTGCGCTACTCTCTGCACCGGCGGACACGGACATGAAACCAGCGGAAGGCGGCGCGAACATCATCGATAAAGGTGCGGCGGGTAAAGCCCGGGCGTGGCTCAAGCTATGAAATTCCGTCACAAAAGGCGCACCGATCTTTTGGGATGAATTCGACCATGAATCCTGTCAAAATTCCCCGATTGCCGGCGCCCGCCTGCGGAAACGCCAGGATTTCAACCGTCTTACTCCGGTCGGACGAAACTATCCGACGAGTCTGCGCCTGTAGTCGTCGCGGCTGCGCAGCTTGTTTTCAACCATCTTGACGCCCGCGACCCCCTGCACAGTGCGCTCGACCTCGGCGCGCTCGCGCTCATCGAAAACGATGCCGCCCAGGGTGATGGCGCCGTCGTTGGCGGCGGCCGAAATCTGCACCGAGCGCGTCGGCGCATGCTCGCGCAGGGCTGCCTTGACCAGCGCGGCGAGCTTGAGATCGGCGAGCCGGCGTTGCGAGGCGGGCGTCTCAGCAAAGTTCGGGTTTCTTACGAGCTTGAGGACTTTGTCGACGCATTCGCCGACGTCCACGCGCTCGGTGTTGAACACCACGTCGTATAACTCGGCGCTCTGCCAATCGACGCCGAAATGGCGCCGAATGATGGCCGCATGGGCTTCGTCGCTGATCGATATCTCCGAGTCGACGAATCCCTGGTCGCTGCTGCCCAGGCGCTCGAGCATGCGCTTCCGGCGCAATTCTGGCGGTGCGCATACGCGCACGCAGACGGCGTGGGGCACGGCGCGCAACAACTGGGCCGCGCCCCAGCCGCGCAGAACGCAACCGCCGTCGCGCGCCGCCAAGTCTATAATCTCGGCTGCGGTGTAGATCGACAAGCTGGTCTTGTCGGCGGTAAGTTTTTCCAGGATGCCGGCCTTGCCATCGACGAGCCGCTGCACGTGGCTTTTGCGCACGCGCATCTTGTTGGCCAAGTGTTCGATGATCTCGTGATGAATCAGCGGGACGTTCAGCTCCGCCGCGACTTGCTCGGCTACGCGGACGCCGAGCGAACCCATTTCCCGCGTGATAGCGATCAGTGGCATGGTCTCCTCCATTGTTGTTTCTTATTCATTGTTGTTGCTTATTGTTTGCGCCAAACGGCGGGTTCGTGTTCCCGCTAAGGGCGTTAACGACGGGAGGCCGGCAAACTTTAGCGCGCCCGCGCCGGCTGTCAGGCGGCCGTCTTTTTGAACGCGATGATTTCCGGGTGCGTCATGAATACCTGCCAGGCCGATTCCATTGTGGAAATCAGCGCCTTGGCACGATCGAGGTCTCCGCTGACCCCAGCCTGCTCGATATCCATCGCGACCGCCTGAATGGCGCATGCGAACACATTCGCGGCGGCGCCCTTGATATAGTGCGCGGCCCTGGACACCCGATTGCAATCGCCGCCTGCGACCGCGTCCTTCAGTTTTTGCATGTCGCCAGGCGCATTATTGAGAAACACGCGGAGTATGGTTTCGGCCATGCTTGCATCTCCCCCCATGAGATCGAGGAACGCGTCGTACCTGAACGCTTCCGGCTGTTTCTTCGCCGGTTCACCTGGATCGGTGTGAACCATTTCTTCAGCGCTCGGGCCTGTGGACGGGATCAGCCATTGTTCGAGTGTTTTGGCTGCTTTGTCGACCAGGATGGGTTTGGTCAGGTAGTCATTCATTCCGGCGGCCAGGCATTTCTCCCGGTCGCCGCTCATGGCATGGGCCGTCATGGCGACGATAGGCGATTTGACGCCTAAATCGCGCAGGCGGCGCGTCGCCTCATAGCCGTCCATTCTCGGCATCTGGCAATCCATCAGCACCAGATCGTAGTTGCCCTTGTTCGCGGCGGCGACAGCTTCCAGGCCGTCGTGGGCGGTGTCTATCTGGTCGTAGCCCAGTTTCGCCAGTACTCCCTGAAGAACGAGCATGTTGACCGCGTTGTCTTCGACGATCAGCAGGCGCGCAGCACTTCGCCTGGGGCGGGCCGGCACCCGGCCGGGGGACGCCGAGCCCGCGGTAGGCGCCTTTTTGCTACCCTTGCCCAGCACGAAGTCCAGGCATTCCTGCAGGTGCGAGCGCCGGATCGGTTTGCGCAGGTGGGCGGCAAACCCCGCGCGTTCCAGGCTGGCCGCATCACCGCGGTATGCGGACGAGGTGCAAAGGACTAAAGACGTGCCCGCATTGGCCGGATTCGCGCGCACCCATTTGCCCAGATCTTCGCCGCCGATCCCCGGCATGACCATGTCGACGAGCACGCACCGAAACGGCGTTCCTTTGCCGCGCTCCTCGTCAATCCGGGCCAGTGCGGCCTCGGCATCGGCCACCGCGTGCGCGTCCAATCCCCAGTCTTCCAGAACCGAAGTGATGCGCCTGCGGGTGATTTCATTGTCATCAACCAGCAGAATCCGCGTGCCCCGGAGCTCGCGCAGATGATCCATGGCCGACGCAGGCGCGGTACTGCCTGCGGCAGCCTGCTTTTCCAGCGCAATGGTGAGGTTGAAGATGGTGCCTTGAGTTTCCGTGCTGGTGACGCTGATCCCGCCGCCCATCAGTTCGACGAGCTGTTTGACGATCGCCAGTCCAAGTCCGGTTCCCCCGTATTTGCGCGTGGTCGATGAATCGGCTTGCTCGAACGGCGCGAAAATGTTTTCCAGGCGGTCCTGGGGGATGCCGATGCCGCTGTCCCGGATCTCAACGCGCAGGACCACACGGTTTTCCCGATCGAGCTGCTTGCGTACCAGCAGCGCAATTGTGCCGGCATCGGTAAACTTGATCGAGTTGCCTATCAGATTCGTGAGTATCTGGCGTACGCGCCCGGGATCGCCGCGCAACAACACAGGTACGTCGGGATCGATATGCCAGGTATATTCGACATCCTTTTCGGCCGCGCGCAATCCGTAGAGGTCGGACACGTCCTCGAGCAGCGCCAGCAGGTTGAAATCGATCGACTCCAGGACCAGCATGCGGGCTTCGATCTTTGAAAAATCGAGCGTGTCGTTGATGATCGACAACAAGGCGTCCGAACTGGATCGGATAGCCTCCATATAACGCAGCTGTTCCGTATCGAGGGGCGTGTCGAGCATCAGCGACGTCATGCCCACGACGCCGTTCAGCGGCGTGCGGATTTCATGGGACATCATGGCAAGAAAATCGGTCTTCGCGCGATTGGCGAACTCCGCCTTTTCGCACGCCGCCGTTAGCTCCTGCTCGATGCGGATCCGGTCCGTGATGTCGTTGAATCCGAATACCCGGCCGATGATGCGCTCGCCCAGGTATTGCGGACGCGATTTGCACTCGAAAACACGCCCGTCATTGAGCCGCAACTGATCTTCGGTCTCGTGGCTGTCGACGATCTCCTGCAAACGCTTGCGGCAGGCCTCTGTGTCGACGACATGCTCGATGACGAAGTCGACCACGGCGGCATCGTTCTGGTTCGACAGCAATTCATCGGGAATGCCCCACATTTTGCTGAAGATTCGGTTCATGTTGGCGATCCTGCCGAGCCAGTCGATCACCAGAATCCCGTTTCCGGTCGATTCCAGCGTCGCCCGCAGCTGCGACATGGCTTGCTCCAAATCGTCGGCTATCCTGCGTTCGTGCTGGATATCCCGGGCCTCCACAAACAACAGAAGCCCGCGCTCATGGTGAACGAGACGGACGGATTTCATGACCGCCAGCAAGGAACTATCGGCTCGCAGGTAGAGCCCTTCCTGAGCCTCGATTTCCAGATACTGCCCGTTGCGCACGTCTTCCCAGTAAAAAACGTCCTGCAACGAGCTTTCGATATCCGTGATTATCCTGGACAGCAGCGCCCCTTCGGCGTACCCGAGCGTCTGCTCCACGACCCGATTGGCGAGCTCGATCCGCAGGGTGGACGGATCGACCAGCATCATCATGTTCTGACTGTGGTCGAGCAGCAGGCGCTCAAGTCCATTCATTTCGCGCGCGCTTCCGCTGCGGGGCTGCCCGGATCGAAATAGTAGCTGACGTGCTTGCGCGGATTGAGGTAATTGTAGATTTCACGCGGCAGCTGCGCCGGCCTGATCGCCTTCGCGATGTTTACTTCCGCCTCGTGTTCCATGTCCACAAGGATCGCGTCCTCCTTGGGAATGTCGGCGTCGTACACCACGAGCAAGGGCTTCATCGGCCTGGCGGTATTGATGGTGGCGACCATGCCGATCATGCCGTTGGACAGCTGAACTATCGTGCCTGGCGGATAGACCCCGAGACCGCGGACGAAGACTTGCAGCAGCTTCGGGTCGAATTTGCTGCGCAGCTTGGTGAACATCGTCGACAGCGCTTCGTGAGGCGTCAACGCATCGGCTACGTTCGCCGGATTGCAAAGTTCGTCGTAGTGATTGGCGATGACCACGATGCGTGACAGCAGACCGATCGACTCGCCCGCGCGTTTATACGGATAGCCGGACCCGTCGAAGAACTCGTGGTGCTCGCCGATGATGGCTAAAGTGGCCGGCGAAAGCAGCAGCTGCTCGCCGAGCTTGACGCCGTATTGGCAATGCAATTCGTAGAAGTTGCGCTCGGTCTTGGTGAGCGGCGTCCTTTTCATGAGTATCTGTTTGGGAATTTCCCTGCGCCCGATGTCGTGGAACAGCGCGCCCAGTCCCAACACGTTCACCAAGTCCTGGCGCAGCTTGAGGTCATGCGCCATGATCAGGGACAGCATGGTGACGTTCAACGAGTGGAAATACTGTTCCTCGCCGCCGCTCTGGTCCCCCATGACGTGAACCGCGAGTTCCGGCACCGAAAGGATCGACTCGACTATCTGCCCGATCAGCTCGACCGCCTGGCCGACGCTTTCCCCGGGCCGGGCAAACAGGTTCGTCTCGATCTCGCGGATCGCGTTGGCCGTGCTGAGAAAGGCCTTTTCGATCTGCGCCGCGACTTTCCGGTGCTGCCTAATTCGCTCGATCATCGCGCGCTTGGCCGCCAGCGCCGGGGACGCACCGATGCCTGCTTCGGTTTTGGCTCCCTCTGCCGCAGACGTATCGGTCGTTTCTTGCGCCGACGGCTGCGCTGGTGTCGCCGGCGGCGAAGGCTGCGACCCGGGCTTGGCATCGCTGAGTGCCGGGTCGTAGCGAACCGTCTTCAGCCCCAGGCTGCGTATGGTCTGGATCTGCTCTTCGGTCTTTATTCTGAACTTGTTGAACGCAAAGGGATGTTCGAACCAGCGGAGATCGAGATGGACATACAGCCCAACCCGGAGTTGATCCATCGTAATGGTGAATTTTTCTGGCATCGGCGTCGGCAACCCGATCAGCGCACTGGCGCGGGGGAAGGCCGGGGGTTGAAGGTGGCGTGCGCCCGGGTTGTTGGGAATCCCCGGCCGATGGCCAGGGTTCGAGCGCAGGCCCGGGGCGCTCCCCGACTTGCGCCATGCGCAGCCCGCAGGAATGCCTCGCCTTGACCGTGCATGTCGGCGTTCATTCCACGATCGTGCCTCAATGGTGCGCATGGTGTTGCGCGGAAAAGCAGGACGATAACCCGGCATATCGGGTTATAAGAAGTCTAAGAGGCCACTCCAGAATTAATGAAATGGCCTCCGATTCCTTGGCCTACTTGGAGAGCGAGCGGCCCAGCCGACCCTCGACGGCCTCGATCTTGCTCTTCAGGCGGCCGCTCTTTCCCGCGCGGTAGTCGATGCGCATCGAGGTGGAAATCCTGTCGCAGTCCTGGCTCATCCTTTGATAACAGGCCGTGACCAGCGCCATCACCTCGTCCCACTCACCTTCGACGATGGTCCCCATCGGCGTCAGCTGATAGGGCAATCCGCTCTTGTCAATGATGTCGAGCGAGCGTGCGACGTACGGGCTCAGGCTGACGCCCTTATCCAGCGGGGACATGGAAAATTCGAGCAGGACCATTCGAGACTCCTAGGTTATGACAGGAAATCCGGGTGCAACTCAGTCTTCGGCGAGCGCGCGTCCGATTACCATGCGCTGAATGTCGCTCGCGCACCTAAAGTAACAAGGGGGCGTGCCCCCTTGCTGATCCCCCAAGTCAGCGCGTCGCTCCATCCTTAGTCGGCAAGCGCGCGTCCGATCACCATGCGCTGGATATCGCTCGCGCCCTCGTAGATCTGGCATACACGCGCGTCGCGGTAAATGCGCTCCACCGGAAAGTCGGCGAGATAGCCGTAGCCGCCATGGATCTGTATTGCGTCCGAACAGACTTTCTCCACTGCCTCCGAGGCGAACAGCTTCGCCATCGACGCCTCTTTCAGGCAGGGGCGGCCCGCGTCGCGCAATGTCGCCGCGTGCCAAACGAGCTGCCGCGCCGCCTCGATCTGCGTGGCCATGTCGGCGAGGCGAAAATTCACCGCCTGGTGCTCGATGATCGGCTTGCCGAAGGTGCTGCGCTCGTGCGCGTACCTGAGCGCCGCCTCGAACGCGGCGCGCGCCATGCCTACCGCCTGCGCCGCGATGCAAATGCGCCCGCCTTCCAGGTTGGACAGCGCGATGCGGTAGCCCGCGCCCTCGGCGCCGAGAAGATTGGACACGGGCACGCGGCAGCTTTCCAGCGCGATCTGCGCCGTGTCGGAGGCATGCTGGCCGAGCTTTTCCTCGATGCGCGTGACCACGTAGCCGGGGGTGTCGGTCGGCACGACGAGGGCGCTGATGCCCTTCTTGCCGGCCACCTTGTCGGTAACGGCGAATACCACGGCGACATCGGCGTTCTTGCCGCTGGTGATGAACTGCTTCACGCCGTTGAGTACATAGTGATCGCCTTGGCGCTCGGCACGCGTGGTGATCGCGCTGGCGTCGGAACCCGTATGCGGCTCGGTCAGGCAGAAACATCCGAGCAGCTTGCCCTGCGCCAGCGGCTTGAGGAACTCGCTCTTTTGCGCGTCGCTCGCATAGCCGTTGAAAATATTGCACACGAGAGTTTGCACGCTGGCGATGGTCGAAGTCGCGCCGTCGCCGGCGGCGATTTCCTCCAGCGTCAGCGCGAGCGAAACGTAATCGAGCCCCGCGCCGCCCCATTGTTCTGGAATGGTGACGCCGAACAGGCCCATCGCCGCCATCTCGTCGAGCGCATCCCGCGGAAACGTGCATTCACGATCCCAGCGTGCGGCATTGGGGGCGAGGCGTTCGGCGGCGAAGCTGCGCACCGAGTCGCGGATCATCTGCTGTTCCTGGCTCAGGATCATTGAAGGCCCCAGTAGCGGTTGAATTTGCTCAAATCAGTTCGATCGCCATCGCCGTCGCTTCGCCGCCGCCTATGCAAAGACTGGCGACGCCGCGCTTGCCGCCGGTCTTGCGCAAGGCGCCGATCAGCGTCACCAGGATGCGCGCGCCGGAGGCGCCGATCGGATGACCGAGGGCGCAGGCGCCGCCGTGGATGTTGACCTTCTCGTGAGGCAGGCCGTGTTCTTGCATTGCCGCCATGGTGACCACGGCGAAGGCTTCGTTGATTTCGTACAGATCCACCTTGCCTGAGCTCCAGCCGGTCTTCTCAAAGAGCTTTTTGATCGCGCCCACCGGGGCGGTGGTGAACCAGCCGGGCTCCTGCGCATGGGTGCTGTGGCCCACGACGATTGCGAGCGGCGCCAGACCGAGCTTTTCCGCCGTCGAGCGGCGCATCATCACCAGCGCCGCGCCGCCATCGGAGATCGAGCTCGAGTTGGCCGCGGTGATGGTGCCGTCCTTCTTGAACGCGGGTTTGAGCGCGGGAATCTTGTCGAAATTGGCCTTGAACGGCGATTCGTCCATTTCCATGAAGCGCTCGTCTTTACCCGCTTTCAGGTTCATCGGCGTGATTTCCCAGGCGAACGCGCCGCTCTTGTTCGCGCCTTGAGCGCGCTCCAGCGAAGCCACCGCGAATTTGTCCTGCTGCTCGCGGGTGAATTTGTACTTGGCGGCGCAATCCTCGGCGAAGCTGCCCATCAGCCGGCCTTTGTCATAGGCATCCTCGAGGCCGTCGTAGAACATGTGGTCGAGCAGCTGGCCGTGCCCGAGGCGGTAGCCGCCGCGCGCTTTCGCCAGCAGGTAGGGCGCGTTGGTCATGGATTCCATGCCGCCCGCGACCATGATGTCGTTGCTGCCCGCGGTGAGCAGGTCGTGCGCGAGCATCGCCGCTTTCATGCCTGAGCCGCACATCTTGTTAATGGTGGTGCAGCCGGCGGAGAGCGGCAGGCCCGCCCCCAGCGAGGCCTGGCGCGCCGGCGCCTGGCCCTGGCCCGCGGGCAGCACGCAGCCCATGATGACTTCGTCCACTTGCTCGGGTTTGATTTTCGCGCGCTCCACGGCGGCGCGAATCGCTGCGGCGCCCAGTTCGGCGGCGGCGAATTGCTTGAGTTCTCCCTGGAATGCGCCCATCGGAGTGCGGACGGCGGAGACAATGACTACGGGATCGTTGGACATGGCTTGCTCCTAGTTCTGAGAGTTGCGCATCGGAATGCGGGGTCCGGGGAAAAGCCCTTACTGGGTTTCGCCGAACAGCTCCCGCCCGATCAGCATGCGGCGGATTTCCGAGGTGCCGGCGCCGATTTCGTACAGTTTCGCATCGCGCCACAGACGGCCGGTCGGGGTTTCGTTGATATAGCCCATGCCGCCCAGGGCCTGGATCGCTTCGCCCGCCATCCAGGTGGCTTTCTCCGCAGAATAAAGGATGGCGCCGGCGGCGTCCTTGCGCGCGCCGGTCCCCTTCAGGTTGCCGCGGTCCAGCGCCTTGCCCACGGCGTAGACGTAGGCGCGGCAGGCATTCATGGTGGTGTACATGTCGGCGAGCTTGCCCTGCATCAGCTGGAACTCGCCGATCGGCTGGCCGAACTGCTTGCGCTCGTGCACATAGGGGATGACCACGTCCATGCAGGCTGCCATGATCCCGAGCGGCCCGCCGGAGAGCACCGCGCGCTCGTAGTCCAGGCCGCTCATGAGCACGTTAACGCCGCGGCCCATGCCGCCGAGAATATTGTCTTCGGGCACTTCGCAGTCGCGGAACACCAGTTCGCAGGTGTTGGAGCCGCGCATGCCCAATTTATCCAGCTTCTGCGCGGTGGAAAACCCCGGGTATCCCTTTTCAATCAGGAAGGCGGTGATGCCGCGCGGCCCGGCCGCGCTGTCGGTTTTGGCGTAGACGACGAGGACGTCGGCATCCGGGCCGTTGGTGATCCACATCTTGTTGCCGTTGAGGATGAATTTTCCGCCCTTGTGCTCGGCTTTTAGACGCATGCCCACTACGTCCGATCCCGCGCCGGGCTCGGACATGGCGAGCGCGCCCACGTGTTCGCCTGATATCAGCCTGGGCAGGTATTGCTTGCGCTGCGCCTCGGTGCCGTTCCGGTTGATCTGGTTCACGCACAGATTGGAATGGGCGCCGTAGGAAAGCCCGACGGAAGCCGAGGCGCGGCTGATTTCCTCCATCGCGACGATGTGGGCGAGATAGCCCATCGCCGTGCCGCCGTGTTCCTCTCCGACGGTGATGCCGAGCAGCCCGAGCGCGCCCAGCTTGCGCCACAGGTCCGCAGGGAATTCGTTGGCGCGGTCGATTTCGGACGCGCGCGGCGCGATCTCGGTCGCGGCAAAAGCGCGCACGCTGTCGCGCAGCATGTCGGTCTCTTCGCCGAGATCGAAGGGCAGGGAAGGAAAGTCGATCATGTTCTGTCCATCCAATGGCAAAAGTGCGTTGGCGCCGCGTGTATGCAGCGGCGGGATCGGGGACTTTACGTGCCGTTTACGTAAACGTCAATTCGCTCCGGTGCTAGGCAGCGGTTTTGCCCGTCTTGGCGCCCGCTTTGCGCCCGGCGGCGAGGATTTTGCGGCTCTGCGCCTCGAATACCGAGATCTCGCCCAGCATCTCGTCTATGTCGGCGCGCTGCCGCTCGAGTTGCTCGCGCCGCTCGGCGAGCGCGGCCAGGAATTGCGCCAGCTGCGGCTTCTCGTCCCGGGCGGTATCGTATATGTCGAACATTGCGGCCACCTCGGACAAGGACAGGCCGAGGCGCTTGCCGCGCAGTATCAGTTTCAGGCGCACGTAGTCGCGCTTGCCATAAATGCGCCGGCTGCCGGAGCGCTGCGGCGCGAGCAGTCGTTGATCTTCATAGAAGCGGATCGTTCGCGGCGTGACATCGAATTCGCGCGCCAGGTCGCTGATGCTGTATGTTTGTTCGCGGGCTTGGGGGGCGGTGCTCATATTGCGCAGCGACATAGATGGCGGGGATCGCGAATATTTGCGAAAATTCCGTTTCCCGGGGCTTGCCAAGACTGGCCGTAGCTGCATTCTAGCCCAAGTATCCGCGGCAAAATGTACTTTGCAACGGCAAATATAAGAGGAACATGAGGGGGTATCGCCTCATCCGAAACCGGTTCGAAGGAGTCGTCGCATGAAGAAGGAGCAAGCCAAGTCCACGCCCGCCGCCGATTCGGCACAGGTTTTTGCAGAGGTGGCCGAGCGATCCAGCCGCATCATGGCGGATTTCCTCAAGCGCCAGGCCGAAACCAAGAATCCGGCCGTCACCGACGAGTTCGGCATAGCCAAGGCGTTCATGGACATGTCGGCGCTGATGTTCGCCAAGCCGCAGCATCTGGCCGAAGCGCAGATGAACATGTTCTGGGATTACACGCGCCTGTGGCAAAGCAGCTGGATGCAGATGCTGGGGCAGAAAGTGGAGCCGGTCGCGGCGCCGCGCAAGGGCGACAACCGCTTTCGCCACGAAGACTGGGAAAACCATTTTCTGTTCGACTACGTCAAGCAATCGTATCTGATCGCCGCGCGCCACATCCACGAGGCGGTGTCGAAGGTGGAGGATCTGCCCGCGGACGAACGCAAGAAAGTGGATTTTTTCACGCGCCAGTACATCGACGCACTGTCACCTTCGAATTTTGCGCTGACCAATCCGGAAGTCGTGCGCGAAACGCTGGCCTCCGGCGGGCAGAACCTGCTGCGCGGCCTGAACAACCTGCTCGGCGACATCGAGCGCGGCGACGGCCAACTACAGATCAGCATGACCGACCCCAAGGCGTTCACGATGGGCAAGAACATCGCGACCACGCCGGGCAAGGTGGTGTACCAGAACGACCTGATGCAGTTGATCCAGTATGAGCCGAGCACGAAAAAGGTATACAAACGGCCGCTGCTGATCATTCCGCCGTGGATCAACAAGTACTACATCCTCGACCTGCGCGAGTCGAACTCCTTCATCAAATGGGCGGTGGACCAGGGCCACACGGTGTTCGTGGTCTCCTGGGTCAATCCGGGCAAAGAATACGCGGGCAAGTCCTTCGAAGACTACCTGCATCAGGGCCCGGACGATGCGCTGGCTGCCATCGAGAAGGCGACCGGCGAAAAGCAGGTGAACATTATCGGCTATTGCCTGGGCGGAACACTGCTCGGCGCGGCGCTGGGCGCAATGGCGGCAAAGAAGGACAAGCGCGCCGCCAGCGCGACTTTCTTCGTGTCGCTGCTCGATTTCTCCATTCCGGGCGAACTGGGCGTGTTCATCGACGAGAAGCAGGTGGAGAACCTGGAGCGGCGCATGAATGAGCGCGGCTATCTCGAAGGCTCGGAGATGGCGGGCACTTTCAACATGCTGCGCTCGAACGACCTCATCTGGTCGTTCGTGGTCAACAATTACCTGATGGGCAAGGACCCGTTCCCGTTCGATCTGCTCTACTGGAACTCGGATTCGACGCGAATGCCGGCGAAAATGCACAGCTTCTACCTGCGCAACATGTACTTGGCGAACAAGCTCAAGGACCCGGGCGGCATCAGCCTGGACGGCGTGCCCATCGATATCAGGAAAATAAACATTCCGGCATATTTCATTTCTACCGCCGAAGACCACATCGCGCCATGGAAATCGGTGTACAAGGGGGCGCGCGTTCTTTCCGGCAAGGTGCGATTCGTGCTCGGCGGCTCCGGCCACATCGCCGGCATCGTCAATCCGCCGGCCGCGAACAAGTATTGCTACTGGACCAACCCCGAACTGCCGGAGGATTCGGACGAATGGCTCGCGAGGGCGGCGCGCCACGAAGGCTCCTGGTGGCCCGACTGGCAGGCATGGATGGACGCGAACAACGGCGGCGTGAAAGTTGCGGCGCGCGTGCCCGGAGACGGAAAACTTAAGGTTATCGAGGACGCACCCGGCAGCTACGTCAGCCTGCGTCTGGGCGCGGAGAAAACGAAGCGGAAGACAAGGTCGACGAAACCTGAGAAAGATTGATACAAATTGCTGAGTCGGTTCGCCCGCGCGCTCTCCCCGCAAGCGCTGTTCTCTGCTTCGGTGGATTTAGTCCATGGCCGCGATGGCGCGTGTGCCGTCCCACGAGCGCATCTCGCCATCGATCTTCGGCGCCTTTCGCCCATGTAGGTACAGTCGAATAAGAAACTACAAAACAAGAGCTTGATAAATTTGCAGGAACCTTTGTGCACAAAATGGAGCCTACGTTGTAATATCTGCTTTCAGCGACAGCGTTGGTTGGGCGGGGCCGGGTGTGGTGGCGAGTGGCTATCGGTGTCCGGGTTGTAGTGATCCTCCAACGGCGCGTTCGCGCAATAAAGAGTGTGAGATCAGGATGACGACGGGATGCTTTTCCCGTGGCCATCGTGAATTGAAACACCAATTCAACCGACGAGGAGGATGACCATGCAACAGCATTTCCAAGGCAGTACTATGGCCCGGGCGCTCGTGCTCGGCGCCGCAATCGGCGTCGCCACCCTTGCGGGAACGCCGAGCAGCGCGAGGGCGGAAGACACCATCACGCTCGGTTCCGCCATTTCGATCACTGGCAAGTATTCCCAGGAAGGCAAGAACGCGAGCGACGGCTACAATTTCGCGGTGAAGGCCATCAACGATAAGGGCGGCGTCAAGATCGGCGGCAAAACCTATAAGCTCGCGGTCAAATACTACGACGACGAATCGACTCCCTCGCGTACGGCGCAGCTGCTCGAGCGCATCATCAACCAGGACGGCATCAAGTACATCCTCGGCCCCTACGGCTCCGGTCCCACCAAGGCAGCGGCGCCGGTGACCGAGAAGTACAAAATTCCCATGGTGGAGTCCGAGGGCGCTTCGCGCTCGCTGTTCACCCAGGGCTACCGTTACATGTTCGCCGCCCTGTCGACCTCGGATCAGTATCTCTCGCCGCTGATCGACCTCGCCGCCGAGCTGGCCGAGAAAAACGGCAAGAAGCCGGGCGATCTGAAGATCGCGATGGCCTTCGAAAACGATCCTTTCTCGCTTGACGTACGCGCGGGTGTGGTCGAGACCGCCAAGAAATACAATATGAAGATCGTGGTCGACGACAAGATGCCGCGCGACCTGAGCGATATCTCCGCGACGCTGACCAAGATCAAGGCGCTCAAGCCGGACGTCATCCTGTTCTCGGGCCATACCAAAGGCGCGACTACCGCGACACGGCAAATGAAGGAGATGGGCATCAACGCGCCGATCATCGGCGTCACACACTGCGAATCGGCCAAGTTGACCAGCCAGTTCGGCGCGGCGGCTGAAGGCCTCCTCTGCCCGACGCAATGGGCCGAAACGCTCAAGTACAAGGACGACGTGTTCGGCACGGCCATGGACTACAATAAAGCCTTCCTGGCCGCGCACTCCGAGTACAAGAACGTGCCGTATCAGGTCGCACAGGGCTCGGCGGCGGTCGAGATCTGGGCCGACGCATTCCGGCGTGCGCAGAGCCTGGATCCGGAGAAGCTGCGTGACGCGCTGGCGGCGACGGACATGCAGACTTTCTACGGCAACATCAAGTTCAGCCCGGAAGGCAACAACATCGCCAAGCCGATGGTGCTGCGCCAGATCCAGGGCGGCCAGTACGTCGTGGTCGCGCCGACCAAGTATGCGGCCGATCCGGTGGTCTATCCCCGGAAAGCTCCGCAGTAGATTCCCGTCCGGTCTATCAACGTCGTTTAACGTAGGCGCGCCGGCCGTTATTGGCCGGCGTGATCGCGTCCAATGTGGGATAACCTGCTGATACTCGTCAACGCGCCGGTCTTCAACGTCCAGCTGCTTCTGAACGGGCTGAGTGTGGGCGCCGTGTTCGCGCTCGCCGCCTACGGGCTCGCGCTGGTCTGGGGCGTGACCAGCGTCAAGAACCTGGCTCAAGGCGATTTCGTGATGATGGGCGGCTACCTCGGATACGAGCTCTCGCGCCACGGCGTGCACCCCATCGCTGCAATCGTGCCGGTCGCCTTGCTGATGTTCGCCTATGGCTGGCTCATCTACAAGTTGATCATCCGCCGGGTGATTCAGCTCGACCTGTTCACCTCGCTGCTTGCGACCTTCGGCCTGGCGATCACCATGCAGCAAGTACTCAATCTGGTGTTCGGCCCTGACGTGCGCACGCTCAAGTCCGGCTTCGGTCGTTTTGAATTGTTCGACGGCATGGTCGACATTACGCAGATCCGCGTTATCGCTTTCGGCTTGTGTATCGTGCTTGCGGTGGCGATGGTGCTGTTCCTGAGGAACAGCCGCATGGGACAGGCGATACGCGCCACCGCGCAGGATCCGCGCGCCGCACGTGTGCTCGGCGTCAATACGGACCTCGTGTATGCGCTCACTTTCTCGATCAATTCCGCGATTTGCGGCGTGGCGGGCGTGATCATTGCGATGATCTGGGTGATCCAGCCGTTCTACGGCATCGCCTATTCGGTGCGCGCCTTCGTCATCGTGACCGCGGCGGGACTTGGAAATTTTCCAGCGGTGATCCTGACCTCGCTCGGCCTGGGCGTAATCGAGCAGTACAGCGGGTTCATACTCGGCGCCCAGTTCCAGCAGGCGACGGTCGTGGGTCTGCTGCTCGTCATCCTCATGTGGCGCCAGACGCTTCTGCGCCGCCACAGATTGGCCTTGCAATGACCCGATCCTCGCTCGTGCTGCATCTCGCGCTGCTCGGCGCCGGCATCATCGCGCCGTTTCTGTTCCCCGCGCATTCTGTGCAATTCGCCGTGTTCTGGATCTTCGTGTTGTTTGCCATGACCTGGGACACCATGGGCGGCCAGATGGGATACAACTCGCTGGGCAACATAGTGTTTTTCGGACTCGGCATGTATATCTGCGCGGTCGTGCAGATCGGGTTGTTTTACAACGTCGGTGATTACACGGCAGCCAGCGGCGAGATCAAGATCGACTTCACCGATCAGCAATATTACGGTGGCCTCGCCTTGGGAGTTTTCCTGGCGGCGATCGGACCGGTCATCCTGGCGGTGATTCTAAGCAGGGTCCTGTTTGGTCTGCGCGGACCGTACTTCGCAATCGGCACGTTGGGCGTCGCGATTGCGGCGGCTGAATTGACTGCCGCGTGGGGCTGGGTCGGCGGGGGCGGCGGAATTTCGATGCCGGTATTTCCGGGCGGCCCCGGCATGCGGGAGCGGTTTTCTACGCGGCCTGCATGGTCACTACCATCCTGTGTTACCTCTTTCGGCGCTGGCTCTACAGTACGCGCTTCAGTCTGGCGATCAACGCGATTCGCGACGATGAAGACAAGGCCGAGGCGCTGGGCCTGCATACTGGCCGTTACAAGATGGTTGCGTGGTCGGTGTCGGCCTTCTTCATGGGAATTGCCGGCGCCCTGTTCGGCAACATGACCGGATTCATCGAGCCGCTCGAGACCGCCTATCCGACGCTCACTTTCGGCATTTTCATGGTCGCGATGACCTTGCTGGGCGGGAAGGGAACGCTTTGGGGGCCGATCATCGGCGCGACAGTGTTCTACACCTTGCGCGAACTTACTTGGACTTACCTGCTCGGCTGGCAGTACATCGCGCTTGGGGTGCTGATCATAGTCAACGTGGTCTACTTTCAGCAAGGCATCCTGGGGTGGGTGCAAGCACGCAAGCCGGAATGGTTCGGCATTCGTGTGGATACGCAGCCAGTCAGAGCCGGCAAGGTGGACGGCAAGCCATGAGCCAAGCGATTATCGATGTGCGGGGCGTCAGCAAGGCGTTCGGCGGAGTCATTGCGAATCACGAGGTTTCGCTCAGGGTCGAACCTGGCAAAATTACCGGATTGATCGGACCCAACGGCTCGGGCAAGACGACGCTGTTCAATTCGATCGTCGGCCAATACCCGATAGACGGCGGGTCGATTCTTTTCGAAGGGCAGGAAATCTCGCGCATGAACGTGCAGGAAATCGCGCGGCTCGGAATGCTGCGCACTTTCCAGCAGACGCGCATATTTTCGAAAATGGACTGTATCCAGAACTTGCTGATTTCGGTGCCGCATCGGAAGGCCGCCTGGCGCCACATGTTCGGGAAACATTCGCCGGAACTGATAGAGAGGGCCGAACGGCTGCTCGAGTTCGTGGGGCTCTATTCCAAGCGCATGCTGGTCGCCGGCTCGCTGTCATTCGGGCAGCAGAAGCTGCTTGAGTTCGCGATGGCGCTGATGAACGAACCGAAAGTGCTGCTGCTGGACGAGCCTACGGCAGGCATCAACCCGACCTTGATCAACGGGCTGATCGACCGCCTCAAGCGCGCGAACCAGGAGTTCGGCATCACCCTGTTCGTGATCGAGCACAATATGCGTGTGATCATGAACCTTGCGGACCAGATCTACTGCATGTCTCACGGCGAACTGCTCGCCAGCGGAACGCCCGCCGAGATTCGCGACGACCAGCGCGTGGTCGACGCCTACCTGGGAGCGCACTGACGTGGCCGACGAACCGACGCGCGCTGGCGGCTACCACGAGGGCTCGGTCGACGTCGTTCTGTCCGTCGACGACGTCGCCCGCCAGGCGGAGGAGCTGCGCTCCGAGATTCCAGAATCGAGCCTCAAGGCCCTTGCACGCAACGAACCCTTCCTTTCCATAAGGAATCTGCGCGCCGGTTACGGCAACATGGAAATCCTGCACGATTTCACTTTGCACGTCGCGCGGGGCCAATCCCTGTGCCTGATCGGGCCCAACGGCGCGGGCAAGTCGACCGTGCTGCACTCGGTATTCGGTTTTACGAATATCTTCGGCGGCGAAATCACCGTAGGCAATGGCAGCAACAAGCTCGACATCACGCGCCTCACCTCGGATCGCAAGCTCAAGGATGCGCGCGTCGCCTATATCCTGCAGGACAAGTCGGTGTTTCCGAACATGACCGTCGAGGAGAACTTGCTGATGGGGGGGTACCTGTTGCACTCCCACGCCAAGGCCAAGGCAGCCGCCGAGCGCGTATTCGACAAGTACAACCGCCTGGCCGCGCGTCGTGGTCACCTGGCCAAGGTGCTCTCCGGCGGTGAACGGCGCCTGCTGGAAATTTCACGCGCGCTGGTGATGGAACCCGACGTGCTGCTGGTCGATGAACCTTCGATCGGACTGGAGCCGCGCTTCATCGACATGGTGTTCGAAATCCTGCATGACCTCCAGCATACCGAAGGCAAGACCATTCTGATGGTAGAGCAGAACGCCAAGAAGGGTCTGGAGTTCGCCGACATCGGCTACGTGCTCGTTTCGGGCGAGATTGCAATGGCGGCGCCGGGCGACGAACTTCTGGAAAATCCGGAGGTGGGACGCCTGTTCCTGGGCGGCTGAATTCTTCGCGGGCAGCCGGATGCAGGCTCGCCGCCAGGATATCTATTCCCTGAGCCGGCGCAGATAATCCATCCCAGCAATGGCGCGGCTGCCGTACCAGGACGTCATCTCGGCGTCGATCAGCGCCACCGTCTTCCCTTGCATGACGGGCAGGGTGCGCAGCTCGGCAACATGGCGCTCGCGAAAGCGGTAGGGCTCGCTCGATAGCAGCACCAGTTCCGCGTCCCGAAGAAGTTCTTGGTTCAGCTCCACCTGCGGATAGCGCGCCGACGCGCTGGCAGGCAAGGTATCCCAGCCTGCCAGCGCAAGCGTGCGCGCTATGTAGGTGTCGCGCGAAACCGTCATCCACGGATCTTTCCATATGAGGTACAGGACGCGCTGGCGCCGCCAGTAGCGCGCGGCCCGCGCCAGCGCGTCATGGGCCTGCTGGAATCGCGCGCACAGGGCCTCGGCTTCCTGCTCGCGCGCAAAAATTCCGCCGATCAGACGGTACAGGGGCGGATTGTCGAGCGGGCCGAGTGGATGCGTTACGACCAGGTGCGGCACGAACTGCGCCAGCGCCGTGGCGGTCGCCTTCTCGTTCTCGTCGATATTGAGCAGCACATGCGTCGGCGCCAGCGCCCGCACCTTGGCTAGGTCCACATCCTTGGTGCCGCCCACCTTCGGCACGCTTTTCAGGGTTGCGCGCGGATGCACGCAGAACCCGGTGCGTCCGACCAGCTGCCAGGCTAGTCCCAGATCGCAGATCAGCTCGGTGAGCGAGGGCACCAGCGAAACGATGCGAACCTGGCCCTCGGCGCGTTCGTGCAGCGTGCCGGCGGCATCGCGCCACATGCCGCAATTACGCCGGCAGATCGCGCCGCGCGGCGCCGATACCGCCGAAGGCGCAGGTGACGAAGAAATTGAACCGCACCGGCGCAGTTATTTCCCGCGTTCCTTGCGCGCCAGCTCGACCAACTGGTCGACCACCCGCATCAGCTCGTGCGTGCTGCCGGTCATGCGTGCCGAAGTCACGAACTTGCCGTCGACCACGATGCTCGGAACGCCCCTGATGTCGTAGTTCCGCGTCATGTCGCGCGCCGCCACCAGCTTCGCCTGGATTTCGGGCGAGTGATAGGTGTCGATGAATTTCTGCTTGTCCAGGCCGTTGTGGGACACCCAGCCCGCCATCACCGCCTCATCGTTCAGCTTGACGCCGTTGAAGTGGAAATTGTCATATACCGGCCAGTGCAAGCGCGCCAGCTGTCCCATGGCTTCCAGCGTATAGAACAGCTTTGCGAAATTATCCCAATTGTCCGAGGACAGCGCAGGCACGCGGCGCAGCGCGACCGAGCCGGGCGCATTGAACGACCAGCGCGACAGCTGCGGTTCGAGTTCGTAGCAGACCGGGCAGCCGTAGTAGAAGAACTCGATGACCTCGATCTTGTCGCCGCTCGCCACCGGCCGCGGCGGATCGAGCAGGATGTAGTCGCGGCCGGGTTGCGCCTGCGCCTGCGCGCCGGTGGCTGCAAGCGCGAACAGCAGCCCCGCAAGAACTTTTCTGATGAGGATCATGATGCTTTCCCTGAGCCACGCTGGAAGCCCGAATAATATGCCCATACCGCCGAGTTTGCCAAAGGACTAGTACCGGAAAGGCTGATATTCTTGCCGCATGCTTGAAGGACGCATGAAGTGGTTCGCGCGTGTTGTGGCTTGCGCCGCACTGATCCTCGCAGGAGGAGCGCAGGCCCAACCGCCGGTCGGTGGGAGCGGTTACGCCGACGAGGGCCGGGATTGGGGCATTGCGCCTACGGACCGGCTGCGTCAGCCGCCCTATCACGGGCCTACGCCGCTGCAGATCCCGGGCGCGCAAGTGGTGGAAACGCGGCAACTGCAGGCGATGTTGGCGGGGCAGGGGGCGCCGATTCTGATCGACGTGCTGTCAGACCCGGGACACGTGACCCTGGCCGGTGCGCTATGGCTCTCGGGCGCCGGCTTTGGCAGGAATTTTCTGGATCCGGTGCAGTTGGAGTTCATCCGTCTCCTGCGACAGATCAGCAGCGGCGACAAGGCGAGGCCCCTGGTGTTCTTCTGCGCCAGCTCCCAATGCTGGCTGTCCTACAATGCCGCGCTGCGCGCAGTGGCGGCGGGCTATGGCAAGGTCTATTGGTATCGTGGCGGAGTCGAGGCCTGGATCGCCGCAGGCCTGCCTACGGCCAGAACCAAAGGCGGGCACTGACGTCTACGATAACCCGTTGCGAAATGAATTATGCAATCGGCCGATATAGGGGAGGGTGAGGGGAGATATCCCCTCATTTGCGGCGCGCCCCAACAGCGCTTTGCGCGCCGCTATTTTTTCGCAGCAGCCTTGCCGCCTTTCTTCCGCGATTGCTCGATCAGGTAATCGGTGATGGCGAGCAGATGCTCGAACGACTTTATGCTATTGGTGTTGACCACGTACTTGCCGTCCACCGCCATGGTAGGCACGCCGTCGATTTTATACGCTTGGGTGAGCTGGGCGGCGCGCTTCAATTTGCCTTCGACGGTAAAAGAACGGTAGGCGGCGGCGAATTTCTTCGTGTCCACGCCGTGCTTGCCCAGCCATTCGGTAAGCGCAGCTTCGTCCGCCACCCTGAGCCTTGCGCCGGTGTGGATGGCCTCGAACAGGGCTTTGTGCAGGCGCTCCTCCTCGCCGATTGCCTCGAGCGCGTAGAAGGCGCGCGCGCCCTGCGCATATTCATTGTCGAACATGGCCGGGATGCGGCGGAAATGCACGTCCTTGGGCAGTTTCTTCACCCACGGCTCGAGCACGGGCTCGAAATCGTAGCAATGCGGGCAGCCGTACCAGAAGAACTCGACGACCTCGATTTTGCCGGGGACATCGGTAGGCTGCGCCGTGGCAAGCTGCCGGTACTCGACACCCGCTACAGGCTGGGCCTGCGCCAGACCTGCTGCAAAAAACACGATGAAAGCCGTTGCCAGCCACTTCAACATTGTTGGTTCCTCCCAAAGGTCTGTAACAAAACGAGGGGATATCCCCCCTCGTGCTCCCCTAATTTAGGCCGCAACAACGTGATTTCCGTTGCGGTTTCCAATTGGGGTCTCAGGTTCAACGCGAACCGGGATCTTTTATTTTGACCAGTGTAGCGTCGATTCCGTTCTGCGCCAGAGTCTGGCGCACGCGGTTTATTTCATCCACCTTGGTGTACGGCCCGACGCGCACCCGGTACCAAGTGCCTTTTTCGGGCAGATCGATCGGCTCCACGCTCGCTTCCACCCCGACAATCGCAAGCTGGGCTTTCAAATTGTCGGCATCGGCGGGATTTTGAAACGAGCCTACCTGCAGCAGATAATTTTCCGCGGGCGCACCGGATTTTGCCGCTTGCTTGAATTGTTGCTCGGTCACCGGCTCTTCGGCGCCGGGCAGGATCTTATAGAACTCGAAGCGCGGTTTTTCAATCTGCTGCGTGGTCTTCTCGTCAGGCTTGACTATCGCCTTGCCGGCGTCCGCCGCCGTTTCCTCGGGCGGTTTGACCGTGGTCAGGAAGGGTATCGGCGTTTTGTTCATATACCATGCCACCCCTACGGCGAGGCACAGGCCGAGGATGAGGCCAATAAAAATGCCGAGCAGGGTCCCGCCCCCGTTTTTCTTCTTCGCCATCGATCTGTGCTTATTAGCCATTTAGTCTTCGTTTCAAATTGAGGGGATCAAGGTGACAAGGGAAGCGCCTCTTTCCTGGGCTCTCGTACATCCCTGAGTCATGCGCTGTTTGCGGATATTTCGAAACGGTTCGCTACATCTTTTCAGGCGCGCTGACGCCCAGCAGTGCAAGCCCGTTTTGCAGCACCTGGCGTACGGCGAGGATCAAGGCAAGCCGCGCCCGCTTGATTCCCTCGTCGGCGACGAGTACGCGCTCGGCATTATAGTAGCTGTGGAACTCGCCTGCCAGTTCGCGCAGATAGAAGGCCACCTGGTGCGGCGCGAATCCGCGCGCTGCCTCGGCCAGTACTTCCGGAAATTCCCCCAGGCGCTGCGCCAGGGCGAGTTCGCGCGCAAGTGCGAGCGGCCCGAGGTCGGCGCTGGCGGGCGATTGCGCGGTCGCGCCGGCCTGGGCCAGCACCGAGCAGATGCGCGCGTGGGCATACTGTACGTAATAGACGGGGTTGTCCTCGGTCTGCGACTTGGCGAGGTCGATGTCGAACACGAACTCGGTGTCGGCTTTGCGCGACACCAGGAAGAAACGCACTGCGTCGCGCCCCACTTCGTCGATCAGGTCGCGCACCGTGACGTAGCTGCCGGCGCGCTTGGACAGCTTTACCTCCTCGCCGCCTTTCATTACCGTGACCATCTTGTGCAGCACGTAGTCCGGATAATCAGGCGGGATGCCGGCCCCGGTCACAGCGTTGAGCGCCTGCAGCCCTGCGCGCACCCGCGCCACCGTGCCGTGATGGTCCGAACCCTGGATGTTCACGGCGTGCGCGAAACCGCGCTGCCACTTGGTAACGTGGTAGGCGACGTCGGGAACGAAATACGTGTGGCTGCCGTCGGACTTGCGCATCACGCGGTCCTTATCGTCGCCGAAATCGGTGGTCTTGAGCCACAGCGCGCCGTCCTGCTCATAGGTTTTGCCCGAGGCGGTCAGCGCGCTGACCGTCGCCTCGACCTTGCCCTCGGTGTAAAGCGAGGACTCGAGGTAGTAATTGTCGAATTTGACGCCGAAGGCCTTGAGGTCCTCGTCCTGCTCGCGCCGCAGCGCGGCTACCGCGAATTTGCGCACCGCCGCAAGATCGCCGGGATCGCCGCCTTGCGCGAGATAGTCCGCCGCGATCTCGCGTATGTACTCGCCGTGGTAGCCGGCTTCTGGGAAGGTCACGTCTTCGCCGCGCTGCTCGCGTGCGCGCGCCTGCACCGACAGCGCCAGGTTGTCGATCTGCACGCCGGCGTCGTTGTAATAGAATTCGCGCGTCACTTTCCAGCTTTGCGCTTCGAGCAGCGCCGAGATGGCATCCCCCAGCGCCGCCTGGCGGCCGTGGCCCACGTGCAGCGGCCCCGTGGGATTGGCGGAAACGAATTCGACCAGGACCGGCCGTCCGCGCCCGGCATCGGCGCGGCCGTAGCGCGCACCGGCGGCAAGCGCCACGCGCACTGCTTCCAGCTTGGCCGCCGGCTTCAGGCGCAGATTGATGAAGCCGGGTCCGGCAAGTTCCGCGCTCTCGAGCCAGGGCGAGGCGGGCAGGCCGGCGATCAACGCCTGCGCCAGCTCGCGCGGATTGAGTTTGAGCTGTTTCGCCAGCTGCATCGCGACATTGCACGCCCAATCGCCGTGCGCGGCCTGCTTCGGACGCTCGAGCGCGATGATGGACGCCGGCGATTGCGGCGCCACGCGAGCCAGCGACTGCGTCAGCAGATCGGTCAGATGTGACTTGATTTCAGCGGACAAGGGGAGGGGGATTGCGGCGAAAAAAGTTGCGTATTATACCTTGAAGCCGACGGGCGCCCTCTCCCGCGCAGCCGCTAGCCGAAGGTTGGCGGCTCTCTGCTGCCATCAGAACTCGATCGGATCCACGTCCAGATGCCAGCGCACAACGCGCTGGGGCAGGGCGTAGAGCTTGGCGCTCCAGGCGGCGAGATAGGTCTGCAGGGTCTTGCGCGACGCGGACTGCACGAGCAGATGCGCGCGTTCGCGTTCGGCCAGCCGCGTCACGCTCATGGGTACGGGATCGTAGATCGTCACGCCCGCAGGCGGTGGGCCCGCCAGCGTAACCGCCTCGCGCAGGAATTCGAGCGCGGTGTTGAGTTCTGCCGCCTCGGCGCGCAGCGCAGCCTCGAACACATAAGGCGGGAAACCGGCCTGTTCGCGCTCGGCTAGCAGCGCGCGCGCAAAGCCGGGGTAATCGTGCTGCGCCAGCGCCAGATACAGCGGGTGTCGCGGATACTGCGTCTGGATCAGAACCTCGCCGGGCAGACCGGCGCGCCCGGCGCGCCCGGCGACCTGTACCAACTGCGCAAACAGGCGCTCCGGCGCGCGATAGTCGGCAGAATACAGGGCGCTGTCGGCGTTGAGCACCGCGACCAGAGTCAGATTCGGAAAGTCGTGTCCCTTGGCCAGGATCTGGGTGCCGACCAGGATGTTGGCGCGGCCGCCCTGTATATCGCCCAGCATGCGCGCAAAGCTGCCTTTATTGCGGGTGCTGTCGCGGTCGACGCGCAGCACGCGCGCCTGTGGGAAGCGCGCGGCCAGCGTCGCCTCAAGCCGCTGCGTGCCGCGGCCAAAGGGATGGATATCGGCATTGCCACAGTTCGGGCAGTGGCGCGGGATGGGCGTGCTTGCGCCGCAGTGATGGCAGCGCAGCTGCCTGTCGGCCAGATGCAGCACCATGCGTGCGGAGCAGCGCT
The DNA here is from genome assembly GCA_014860395.1 of Burkholderiales bacterium. GTDB lineage: Bacteria > Pseudomonadota > Gammaproteobacteria > Burkholderiales > SG8-39 > 2-12-FULL-64-23. The sequence goes on from JACZJU010000174.1 coordinate 31,720, forward strand.
TGCAGCCGCTGACCCAGTCGCAGGCCGGACACATCAGGACCGGCGCGTAGCCGCGGCGGTTCAGAAACACCAGGCTCTGCTCGCCGCGTTCCAGGCGCTGGGCCAGCGCCTCCAGCACTGGCGGCGCCAGCCCGTCCTCAAGCTTGTGGCGGCGCATGTCCACCGTGTGCACCTGCGGCAGCTGTGCCTGCGGCACGGCGCGCTGCGATAGCTGCAGCAGCTGGTAGCGGCCGGACAGGGCGCGCGCATAGGTTTCCAGCGCCGGCGTGGCCGAGCCGAGCACAATAGGGATGCCAGCCTGGCGTGCGCGGAACACTGCGACGTCGCGCGCCGAGTAGCGCAAGCCGTCCTGTTGCTTGAAGGAAGCATCCTGTTCCTCATCCACCACGATCAGCGCAAGTTTCGGCATGGGTACGAATACCGCGAGTCGGGTGCCGAGCACGATAGCCGCCGAGCCGGCTTGCGCCTGCAGCCAGTGCAGCGTGCGCTCGCCGTCGGCAAGGCCGCTGTGCAGGCTGACCAGCGGCGCGTCTGGAAAGCGCTCGCGAAATTCCTGCTCGAGGCGCGGCGTAAGACTGATCTCCGGCACCAGCACCAGCGCCTGTCGGCCTGAAGCGAGCGCGCCTGCGATCAGCCGCAGGTAAATCTCGGTCTTGCCGCTGCCGGTGATGCCATGCAGCAGGAAAACGCCGTAGCCGGGGCCGGCACCTTCGATTTGCCGCAGTGCCTGCTGCTGTTCGGCGTTGAGTGGAACTTTTTCGACGAATCGGCCGGCGCCAGCTTGCGGCGGCGGTTGATAGGGCTCGACCCAGCCGGCGCCGCGGAGTTCGTCCAGCATTTTCTTCGCGCTTGAACTCTGCGCCAGCAGTAACTCCTCGGCGCAATCGGACTGTAATAGCGTTTGCAGCAGCGCGCGCTTTACCCGCGCGCGCGCGGGCAGTTGTGCCAGCGCTTCGCGCCCACTGGCGCTGAGACGGTAGGCGACTGCCTGTTTGAGCGCCGGCGCAGCGGCTGCTTTTCGCAGCCGCGCCGGCAAGCCGTTGAAAATGACTTCGCCCAGTGGCCGGTGATAGTAGCCGCTGCAGAATTGCGCGAGGTCCAGCCAATCGTGCGCGAGCGCTGGCGATTCACGCAGTATGCGCAGCGCTGGCTTCAATTTTCCGCTCGCGATGTCGGAGGTGTCCGCAATGCCGACTATCACTCCGACCGTGTGCTTGTTGCCCAAGGGCACCAGCACGCGCATGCCGATGTCGGCATGCGTCGCCTCGCCATAGCTGTAGTCGAATACGCGCGGCAGCGGTAGGTCGAGCGCGACGCGCAGTATGCTCATTTGCCGCCAAAAGAAAAAAAGCGGCTTAAAGAAGCTACGCGCGAAATTTGAAGCGGTTTGTCGCGAAACTGTTGCATCACCCTATTGCCAAAGGGGAACTCGGGTTGTGCACAATTTTTGTGGGTAAATGTGTGGGTAAGTTTGTAATCTTGCTGTAACCATCTTTGCCGTAAGGAATTTCTCCTTCTGCTTAAATTTTCAGCTAGGCATATATTCGTTTTAAAACATATGGTTGTGCGTCGTTACCTAGGGGGCGCCGGTTTTCGCTAGTAAAGTCGCGGGGGAGCACGATGTTGTGCATAAGTCAAGGTTTGCGCAATTCGTGGAAAACCTTAACTGGCGCGGGTGTTTGCGCTGTCGCCGTGATAGCGCACGCTCGATTGATGCACGCAGTCGACCAGAATTTTGACCGCCTCCGGCGGCGTGAACTGGGAAATGCCGTGGCCGAGATTGAACACATGACCGCTGCCGTGGCCGAAGGAGGCGAGAATTTTTTCTGTTTCGCTCTGCACCACGTCCGCGGGCGCAAACAGCACGGCTGGGTCCAGATTTCCCTGCAGCGCAACACGATCACCGACGCGCGCGCGCGCCTGGCCTATGCCCACGCTCCAGTCCAGACCGACTGCGTCGCAGCCGATGGCAGCGATATCCTCCAGCCAGTTGCCGCAGCCCTTGGTGAACACGACCGATGGAATGCGCGCGCCGGCATGCTCGCGTTTGAGGCCGGCGATGATGCGCTGCAGATACGCGAGCGAGAACTCGCGGTAGGCCGCGTCCGACAGGTTTCCGCCCCAGGTGTCGAAGATCATCACCGCCTGTGCGCCGGCCTCGATCTGCGCGTTGAGGTAGAGGGTCACTGCTTGCGCGTTGACTTCGAGGATGCGGTGCAGCAGATCGGGGCGCGCATAGAGCATGGTTTTGATAGTGCGGAAATCGTCGCTCGCGCCGCCCTCCACCATATAGCAGGCCAGTGTATACGGGCTGCCGGAAAAGCCGATAAGGGGCACGCTGCCGTTGAGCGCGCGCCGGATTTCGCTGACCGCGTCGAGCACATAGCGCAGTTCGGCGCCTGGATCAGGCACCGCCAGATCGCGAATGGCCCATTCGTCGCGTAGCGACCTCTCGAATTTCGGACCCTCGCCTTCGGCGAAGTACAGCCCCAGGCCCATGGCGTCTGGGATGGTCAGAATGTCGGAGAACAGTATGGCCGCGTCGAGATCGTAGCGCGCCAGCGGCTGCAGCGTGACTTCGGTGGCGTAGCCCGGATTCTTGCACAAGCCTAGAAAGCTGCCTGCGCGGCTGCGCGTCTGATTGTATTCCGGCAGGTAACGACCGGCCTGGCGCATCAGCCACACCGGCGTGTACTCGGTCGGCTGGCGCAGCAGCGCGCGAATCAAAGTGTCATTTTTCAGCTTGGTCATTTTATTTGAGCAGTTTGGTGGTAATAAATTTCCATTCGGCCGGATCCACTGGCGTGATGGACAGGCGGTTGCCGCGCGCGAGCAGGCGCATGCCGGCGAGTTCCTTGTGCTCACGCAGTGCGGCCAGGCCGAGGAGCTTGGTCTTCCTGACGAATTTCACGTCGACGTTCACCCAGCGCGGATTGTCGTGCGTGGCCTTGGCGTCGTAATACTTGCTTTTCGCGTCGAACTGGGTCTCGTCCGGGTAGGCATTTGAGCAGATCTCCGCCAGGCCGGCGATGCCCGGCTCCGGGCAGCTCGAATGATAGAACAGCACCTGATCGCCGATTTGCATCTGGTCGCGCATGAAATTGCGTGCTTGGTAATTGCGCACGCCAAACCATGCGCTGCCGCGCCGCGGCGCGCGTGCAAGGTCGTCGATGCTGAACTCGTCGGGTTCGGATTTCATCAGCCAGTAGCGCATTGCCTGGAACTCCACAAACAAAAATCGCAGACCCTGTGTCTGCGATTCGGTCTGCGATTCGGTCTGCGATCGAAGAGGTATTGGATTCCCCGCAAATGCCGTCAGACCCGCATCCTCTGAACCTGCAGTCCAGAGTGGTCGCATTCCGGCCGCCGTAGGTACATCCACAATCGCACGAGGCGAAGGGACGCGCACAAAAGCGGCGCTATGGTCCGCAACCTCAGCACATATATTGGTTCAAGGAATATATGGCCTTAACGAGCATCGCAGGGAAACTTGTTGCGGTCTGGCTCGCTCGGGCGCGCTTCTAGAACAGAGAATCCTGCTGCGATAACGCCTGATCAAGCTTCGACTGCACTAAATTCATTCTACGCTTTAATTCCGCGATGTCAAAGCCGCTGCCGATCTTGATGGACAGGAGTTCGTTTGCGATATTGAGTGCCGTCATGACTGCAATGCGCTCGGTGCCGGCGACCTTGCTCGCCGCTTTGATTTCGGTCATTTTTTGGTCGACATAGGCAACCGCTGCGAGCAAGGCCTCGCGCTCGTCATCGGCGCAGGTGACGCGATAATTGCGTCCCATGATGCTGACATCAAGGGTTTTGGCCTTTGTGCTCATTCCGGGATCTGGCGCAACAGTGTTTCGAGGCGGGACTTGGCGCCGTCGACCTTGCCTTCCAGAAGTTTGACCTCGCCTTGCGCCGATGCCAATTGCAGTCTTAGTTCTTTATTTTCGCTTTTCAGGCGCTGGCACAACTGCAAGAACTGGTCGATTTTGCCGTCAAGGGAGTCGAATTCCGCATCCATCGCTACACTATAATTTCAAAAATCGTGTTAAGTCAAGCAATAACGGGCAACTCTAAAAGCTCTTTCCATGATGAATCTGGCATCCCATCTGGCTGACCCAGCGCGGGATTTCGAGGCCGAGGTTCGCTTCTTGACCGGGTCTCGAACCACGCTCGACAGGACTCTTATTCTTCGCATGTTCCCGTGCCTGGGTGGCCGATTATTTTTGTTTGTCCGGGATACTGTGTAAAATCGCCGCACTCGTTCAAGGTGTCCGCCGGCGCTTCCCGCCGGCGGGTGAAACGGGAAACAGGTACGGCGGGCCACTAAGCGCCCGCTGCAATATTGCAGCGGGTGACATAGGGGAGTATGAGGGGAGATATCCCCTCATATCGATACCAACTCACGCCCAAGCCTGTGCTGCCCCCGCAACGGTATGTGAGCGCGGGTCTGTCGATACGCCACTGCAAGAGAAGCGCTTGCGGGAAGGCGACAGATCCGATCCCACGAGCCCGGAGACCGGCCTTGCGCGACAGGTGGAAACACTGCGGGGTAGCGGTGCGCCGGTTGCGGTTCTGATCTCTCCCCGCGTTTCCTTTGTTGTTTCAGTTGTGCTGCCTGCGGGGACGCTGGCGGCGGGGAGAAGTCATGCAATTCAAATCAGCGATTGGCGTCGCCGTCCTGGCGATCGCCTCGATTCCATGTTTCAGTGCCCGGGCCGAGGACGCCGTGATTGTTACGGCGACGCGTTTTCCGGAGCGCGCCCTGGATGCGCCGGTCGGCGTGCGCATCATCACCAGGGAAGATATCGAGGCGAGCCAGGCCGGCGGCCTGCCGGAACTCCTGTTCAAATTCGGCGGGCTATATACGCGCAACAACTCGGGATCGCCCGATCAGCAAATCGACCTGCGCGGCTTCGGTATCACCGGTGATCAAAATACCCTGGTCTTGCTGGACGGGGTGAGGATCAATGAAAACGACTTGAGTTCGACGCGCCTGTCGTCGATACCGCTGCAGTCCATCGAGCGCATCGAGATCCTGCCCGGCAGTGGAGCCGTACCTTATGGCGCGGGCGCCAGCGGCGGCACCGTGCATATCATCACAAAAGGCCCGCAGCCCGGCGAAAAAAGTGCGGGTGTTTATGTCGGCGCCGGAAGCTACGGCATGGTGGACACGCGCGCGAGCGCGAATATTGCCGGTGACCGACTCGGGCTTGCGTTATATGCCGGCCACCTCGAGTCAGACGGCTATCGCCGCAACAACCAGTTGCGCCAGGAAAACATACAGGGCGACTTGCGCTTTGTCGAAGCAGGGCAGCAGGTCGGCCTGAAGTTCGCGGCCGATCGCCAGCGATTGCGGCTGCCGGGGAGCCGCAACGAGCAGCAATATGCCGACGATCCGCGCGGCACCGCGACCCCGAACGACTATTCCTTTCGAGACGGGGAGAATGCGACGCTTTATCTGCGCCGCAACATTGGACGCGTAGAACTAGCGGCCGACCTGTCCTACCGGCATCAGTTGTCGGCGATCTTCAACGACGGCGCGTTTCCGCTGTATGGCCAGACCAACCTGGATACGCTGGCGTTTTCACCGCGCGCGCGCGTCCAGTTCGAGCCGTTCGGCGTTCGCGGCGAATTCATTCTGGGGGGCGATATCGTCGATGGCAATTACAAGCGCCGCTTTGCGGGCAGCCCAGCCGCGTTGACCAGCCCGCAGGCGACCAACGTGGCATCGCAAAACAGCAATGGCGTGTTCGTCCAGTACCGCGCCCGGTTCGAACAGGGGACCAAGCTCTCTCTGGGCTGGCGCACGCAGCGCGTGACCGACAGGCTGGACACGGTTTCTATTTTCGGCGCACCCACGGACCAGACGCAATCGCGCAGCCCCAAGGCGTACGAGCTTGCGCTGCGGCATGATTTCAACGATGCGTTCGCGCTTTTGGGCAAGCTCGGCACCAGCTTTCGCACGGCCACGGTGGATGACAACGGGCAGACAACCACGGGCAAGCTGCTCGAGCCGCAAACTGCGCGCAACCGCGAGCTTGGCGCCGAATACCGCAGGGCGGGCCTGCGGCTGCGTGCGAATTTCTATCAGACGGACTTGGAAAATGAAATTTACTTTAGCCCTCTGGCGCTCGGCCCCCCGCCGTCCTTTTTTCCGGGCGGGGCGAATACCAATCTGTCGCCCACGCGCCGCAGCGGCGCCGAGTTCAGCGGCAGTTGGCGGGTGCTGCGCCCGCTCGAGTTGAGCGCGCTGCTCAACCTGCAGACGGCGACATTCAGGAGCGGCGTCTACGGCGGGGTGGACGTCAGCGGACGCGACGTGCCGCTGGTGCCCAAGCGCCTTGCCGTGTTGCGGGCATCGTGGCAGGCTACGCCGCATCTGCAACTGCAGGGTTCAGTAAGGCATGTCGGGCGGCAACGCTACGACAACGACCAAGCCAATCTTTTTCCGAGTCTGATGCCCTCCTACACCCTCGCCGACCTGAAGTTGGCCTACCAGTTGAGCAACTGGCGGCTCGCCGCGGGCGTGAACAACCTGACCGACCGGAAATACTTCAGCTACGGCATCATTCCGGCCTTCAATTGTTCCACACCTACCTGTGTCTATCCCGAACCGGGCCGGACTTATTTCGCCAGCGCGCAATATGGCTTCAAGTAGTGCAGCCCTGATTCTGTGCGCTGCGGTCTTAGCGTCTGTAACAACACGAGGGGATACCTCCCCTCGTGCTCCCCTGATTTAGCCCGTAACAAAATGACTTTTGTTACGGGTTCCTAGTGCAACGGTAGGAGATCAGCTTGCGTCGCGCTCTGCTCATTTGGCTCGCACTGGCAGGAGCAGCGCTTATGGCGTTCGCGCTTGCACTAGCGAGCGGCAGCATGCATCTGGCGCCGACCGATTTGCTGCGGGCGCTCGTTTCCCCGAGCGACAGCGTTGCGGGTGAAATCGTCACCCGCCTGCGTCTGCCGCGCGCGCTCGCGGCCTTCGCCGTCGGCGGCCTGCTCGCGCTGGCCGGAGCGCTGATGCAGGTGCTGCTGCGCAACCCGCTTGCCGATCCCTACGTGCTCGGCCTCTCCGGCGGGGCAGCGGTCGGCGCGCTAGGCGCCATGCTGGCTGGCATGGGCGCGTTGGCGGTCAACCTGGGTGCGAGCGCCGGCGCTCTCGCCGCTGTCGCACTGGTGTTCACTTTCGCGCGGCGAGATTTCGCGCGCCAGCAACTTTACGGCGCGCTGGATGCTTCGCCGCGCCTGCTGCTCACGGGCGTGATCATGGCCGCCGGCTGGGGGGCGCTCATCACCCTGATGCTGACGCTGGCGCCCCAGGCCAGGCTGCGCGGGATGCTGTTCTGGCTGATGGGCGATTTGAACGGCGTGGAATCCTGGGCGCCGGCACTGCTCGCGCTGGCAGGCGCACTGGCCGTGAGCTATCCGGCGGCGCGCGATCTCAATGTGCTGCTGCGCGGCGAAGTACTCGCGCATGCGCTCGGCGTGCGTGTGGCGCCGCTGCGCCGCCGGATTTATCTGGTGGCTTCGGTGGCGACCGCGCTAGCCGTGACCACCGCCGGCGCGATCGGCTTCGTCGGGCTGGTGGTGCCACATGCGCTTCGCCTGGCGCTGGGCAACGATCAGCGCGTGCTGCTGCCAGCGAGCGCGCTCGCCGGCGGCACGCTGCTGCTGCTGGCCGACACGGCCGCGCGCAGCCTGCTCGCGCCGCAGCAATTGCCGGTAGGCGTGATCACCGCGCTTGTCGGCGTGCCCGCGTTCATGTTCCTGTTGACGCGCGGGCCGGGAAGAAAGAAATGAACCCGCCTTTGCTCGAAGCGCAAGACCTGTCGCTAGTCGTGGGCACGCGCGCACTGGTGCGCGGGATGCGCTTTCGGCTGAACGCCGGCGAGGTGTGGTGCCTGCTCGGTCCAAACGGTTCGGGAAAATCCACGTTCCTGCACACCGCGGTCGGCCTGCGCGAGCCGCAGGGCGGCGCATTGCGGCTCGCCGGCCGAATACTCGCCGATTGGCCGGGCGCTGCTGCGGCGCGCCAGCGCGCCTTTCTGCCGCAGAATTTCCATGACCCGTTCAGCGCGAGCGTGCTGGAGAGCGTGATGCTCGGACGCCATCCCTACCTTTCGCGCTGGCAATGGGAAGGAGAGGACGAGCGCGAACTCGCGTCGGCCGCGCTGCGCGCGGTGGACCTCGCCGGATTCGAGCAGCGCGACGTACTGACGCTTTCCGGCGGCGAGCGCCAGCGCGTGGCGCTGGCGGCACTCCTCGCTCAGGACGCGCCGCTGCTGCTGCTGGACGAACCGGTGTCGCATCTGGACCTGCATCACCAGGTGCTGGTGCTGGAGCATCTGGTCAAGCTGGCCCGCGATCGCGCCAAGGGGGTGCTGTTCACGGTGCACGACCTCGATCTCGCCGCGCGCTTCGCCAGTCACGCCTTGCTGATCACGCCGCAGGCGACAGTGCTGCAGGGCCCGATTTGCGAGGTGATGACCGAAGCTGCGCTGCAGCGCGCGTTCGGGCACAGGGTGACGCGCGTGGAGGCGGCTGGGCGGATTTTGTTCGTGCCGGACTGAGATGCCTGTGCACCAGTCATGGAAACGGATCAAGCTGTGGCTAGCGGCGTTGCTCATGGCCATGGTGGCGCTGGGCAGCGCCGCCGGCGCCGCCGAGATCCGGCTTACCGACGATGCCGGCCGCAGCGTTAGCCTGAAACAGCCGGCGCAACGCATCATCAGCCTGACGCCGCACATGACCGAGTTGCTGTTCGCAGCCGGTGCCGGCGCGCATGTCGTCGGCACGGTCGAGTACAGCAACTACCCGCCGGAGGCGCAGCGCATTGCCCGCATCGGCGACAGCGCCCAACTCGATCTGGAGCGCATCGTTGCTTTGAAGCCAGACCTGATTGTCGTCTGGCAGTATGGCAACGCGCAGCGCCAGCTCGACAAATTGTTGCGGCTCGGCATCCCGGTGTACTACAACGAGCCGCGCCGGCTCCCCGATATCGCGCGCGCGATAGAACAACTGGGGCGTCTTGCCGGCACCGACGCGATCGCGCTGCCGGCCGCGCAGGCGTTTCT
>JACZJU010000021.1 GCA_014860395.1 Burkholderiales bacterium
GGCGGGGGCGCATAGCCGCGCGCCGGCGCCATCTGGCCGGACACGGGAACGCGTTGCCCCTTCGCATACATGCACTGGATGTAGGCGTTGTCGTAACGCTGCTGCGATCCATAGCCGGTCGCCTGGCTGGCATTGGCGCCCGCGGCGCTGCCTGCCAATAGCCCCACGCCTGCGCCGATCCCGGCGCCGTCGCGCCCGCCCATCGCCGCACCTGCGAGTGCGCCGACCGCAGTCCCGACAGCGGCGCTTTTCACGCCGCTTTCGACGGCGGTATCGTTGGCCGTCGCCCCGCCTATCTGGCCGAGCGCGAATTGCCGGCAAACCGCATCGTCGGCGCGGAACTGATCGAAACTCTTGCCGGTCCCGGGCATCACCATGACGCTGGGTCCGGTGGGGATGGTCGTGCACGCAGCGACGCCGAGCAGCGCCGCGAGCGGAGTAATTCGTAGCAACTTGTTCATGGCTCCATGCTCCTTTGCGTCAACGTGCGGGCGGCTGCGCCGGCACGCGTTGCCAGCCGGTCGGACATTCCGCCACATAGGGGTAATAGGCTTTCGAGGCCGCGCAGTAATACCAGTCGCCCTGAGCCTGGGACGGCGCTGCGCTCTGGGTCTGCGGCTGCTCGATGTAGACCGGCGGCGGGGCCGGCGTCACGACTACCGGCGGATAGGCATAAGCGGGGTAGGCGTAGGGATAGGGGTAGTAGGGCGCGGGGTAAAAGCGGGGGCCGTAAATCGGCACGCCGATGGAAATGCCGAAGCGCACATTTCCGCGGTCATGGAAGTGGCCATGGCCGTGGCCGTAGTACTCGGCCATGGCTGCGCCGCTCGCCAGCGTTCCGAACAAGACCAGGACCAAAGTCCCTATCGCCTTGGGCAGTGTTTTCATGATTCGCCACTCCTGTTGTTGCCGAGGAGTTCAGGCTATCAAGTTGGCGCGGGCGAAACGGTAAGGAATTGTTTCAATATGTAAGAGGCCATCTTTGAACTAGCCAGATGGCCTCCGGCTCAGGGGAGCACGAGGGGAAAGATCCCCTCGTATGTTGCGGACACTAGCTGCCCGCAAGTTCTTTGCGCACAATTGCCGCGCCCGCGGCCAGCGCCTTGAGCTTGCCGCGGGCGACCGCGCGCGAGAGCGGCACCATGCCGCAGTTGGTGCAGGGAAAGAGCTTCTCCGGCGCGACGTACTTCAGCGCCGCGCGCACGATCTTCGCCACCTGCTCCGGCGTCTCGATTTCGTCGCTGGCGACGTCGATCGATCCGACCATGATGTCCTTGCCTTTCAACAGTGCGATCAGTTCCAGCGGCACGTGCGAGTTGGCGCACTCCAGCGACACCTGGTCGATTTTCGATTTCGCCAGCAGCGGAAACGTCGATTCGTACTGGCGCCATTCCGAACCCAGGGTCTTCTTCCAGTCGTTGTTGGCCTTGATGCCGTAGCCATAGCAGATGTGCACGGCGGTCGTGCACTTGAGCCCGGCCGCGGCGGCCTCCAGCGTTTCTATGCCCCAGTCGCGCACTTCGTCCATGAACACGTTGAACGCGGGCTCGTCGAACTGGATCACGTTGATGCCCAGGGCCTCGAGTTCGCGCGCCTCGGCGTTCAGAACTTTCGCGAACTCGCGCGCGAGTTTCTCGCGGCTCTTGTAATAGCCGTCGTAGAGCGTGTCCACCATGGTCATGGGGCCGGGGAGGGTGAACTTCACCGGCCGGTCGGTCTCGGCGCGCAGGAATTTGGCGTGTTCGGCGAATACGGACCGGGTGCGCGCCACCGGACCGACCACCATCGGCACGTCGGCGTCGTAGCGGTTGCGGATGCGCACCGTCTTCTTGTTCGCGAAATCGACGCCTTCGAGGTTCTCGATCAAAGTGGTGACGAAATGCCGACGCGTCTGCTCGCCGTCGCCGACGATGTCTATGCCCGCCGACTCCTGGTCGCGCAGCACCAGGCGCACTGCATCCTGCATTCCTTCCGTGAGCGCATCGCCCTCGAGCAGCCAGGGCGCCCAGAGTTGTTTGGGCGTGGCCAGCCAGGCGGGTTTGGGCAGGCTGCCGACGATGGTGGTTCGCAGTATGGGTTTGCTCATGGTTTGCTCCGTACGATGGTTAGTAAGTAGTATGCCCCAAGTTCTGCGGGCCGGGAAAGCCAGATCGGCGTCTTAATTGTGCCGATCTCGCCGACCTTGACCCCTTGCGCGCTGCGCGCGCCAACCGTGTTTTCCACGCGGAGGTAAAGCGTCTCCGCGCGGAAAACACGGTTATTGATAGAAACCAAGGACGTCCGGGGTTTTCATTCCAGATCGTCGATTGCGTGCGGATGTGCTTTTCATCCGCGCGCAATCGACGATCCGTGCGGACGGGACGCCGTCCGCGCAAGCCCTGTCACCGCAGTTCGAAGTGTGTCGCTGCGTCGGCCAGGTTCTGGGATCGCCCATCGCGCGCTGCGCGCGCCAACCGTGTTTTCCACGCGGAGGTGAAGCGAGACCGCGTGGAAAACACGGTTATTGATAGAAACCAAGGACGTCCGGGGTTTTCATTCCAGATCGTCGATTGGGCCCTGCACATCGCAACCTTGTTTTCCACGCGGAGGGTAAGATGACGCACTTTCAACCGGAGGAGCTGCGATGGGCAAGACCGTGGATTATTATTTTTCGCCGATTTCACCCTGGACTTATCTGGGTCACGCGCGCTTCGCCGACATGGCGAAGCGCCATGGCGCCCTCGTCAACGTCAAGCCGGTCGATTTCGGCAAGGTGTTTCCGGTCTCCGGCGGCTTGCCGCTGCCCAAGCGCGCGCCGCAGCGCCAAGCCTACCGCCTGGTCGAACTCAAGCGCTTCAGCGACTTCCTCAAGGTGCCGCTCAATTTGCATCCCAAGTTCTTTCCGGCGCCGGGCGACCTGGCGGCGCAATACATCGTCGCCGCCGGCCACGCAGGCGGCAGCGGCGCGGCAATGCTGCTCGCCGGCGCGGTGCAGCGCGCCTGCTGGGTGGAGGAGCGCAACATCGCCGATGCAGAGACGCTGGGCGCTATCTGCAAAGAGCAGGGTATGGACGCCGCCGCGCTTGCGGCCGCAGCGCAATCGGCGGCGGTGAAAGCAGAGTACGAGGGCTATACGCAGGAGGCCATCGCGCGCAACGTATTCGGCGCACCCAGCTACGTCATCGACGGCGAGATCTTCTGGGGCCAGGACCGGCTGGATTTCGTCGAGCGTGCGCTCGCCGCAAAGAAATAGCCGCCGCTGCCGCTAGTAGCGCCCGCCGAGTTGGTAAAAGGTGATTTTTGCCAACTCAAGCAGCACGTTGCGTGCGGCGTTCTGGTCTTTCCACCACGACGAAGGGAAGGGTTCGTAGCTGGTCGCGATCACGCGGATGTCGGCTGCGGGCAGGGCATCGGTGAAGATCATCCTGGCGCGGCGCAGGTGGTAGGGCGAGGTCACCACCAGCAGCCTGGGTGCGCGCCCGGCAAAAACGGCGCGCGCAGCCTGCGCCTCCTGCGCGGTGCTGATCAGGTCCTTGCCCAGGATCTCGATCGCACCGGCGGGAACGCTCTTTTTCAGCAGCACCTCGCGCACGACGTCTTCCTCGCGCGGATACGGGATGCCCGCCTCGTCGAGCAGGCGCAGCGGTTCGTCTCGCATAACCGCGCTTACATAGATTTTGCGCGCGAAGCCCTGGCGGTAGAGGTCGGCCGCCTGGAACGGACGCGTAAAGCTGCCGCCGAGCACGAGGATGGCGTCGGCCTTCTGCGGCCGGTCGCTGACGCTGAGCCAGTCGCGGACGTAGCCCAAGCCGAGCACGGAGCCGGCGACGGTGAACACGAACACGACAAGCAGAAACAACCCGCACTTCTTGGCGCAATGCATGATAATCAGCCGCTTTCTACCGTAAAGTGCGCCAGTTTGCGCATGAGCATCAAAAATGACAAGAATTAAAAACCTGTTCACCCGGCGCCGCGCCAGCGTCGAGGTCAGCGAGGAAGATGGCGTGCGCTCGCTCCACTTGGGGGGCGACGCCATCCAGAGCTCGATCCGGCTCGACCGTCCGGACGAACTGGCGCTCGACTACACCCAGGCGATGATGGCTTTCTTGCTGTTCCTGCCGCTGCCGCGCGAGGTGCTGATGATCGGCCTGGGCGGCGGTTCCATGGCGCGCTACATCCACCAGCGCATGCCGGGCACGCGCACCACGGTGGTCGAGATCAATCCCAAGGTGCTGGCGGCGGCGCGCAGCATGTTCCACTTCCCCGCCGATGACGCGCGCCTGCAGGTGGAGATTGCCGACGGCGCGCACTACGTTGGCGACCACGCCGACTCGGCCGATGTGCTGCTGGTCGACGGTTTCGACGACGGCAAGCAGCCTGCGGCGCTATGCGCCCAGGCCTTTTACGACGCGGCCTACGCCGCGCTGCGACCCGGGGGCGTGATGGTGGTCAATTTCATGGCGGAAGAAAAGAAACTCGACGTCTACCTGCAGCGCATAGAGAAGAGCTTCGACGAGCGGGTGATCTGCCTCAAGGCGGCGGATCGGGTCAATCTCATTGTCTTTGGCTTCAAGCGCCACCCACGCGAGCTTAGCTGGGCGGAACTGAGAAAGCGAGCGAGGCAGCTGAAGAAGATCCATGAACTGCCGCTGGAGGCGTTCGTCACGGGTCTGAAGGAACTCAACCCGCATACGCCGGCGAAACTCAGGCTGCGTTCGGCTGCGGCCGATTAGCGTCGCGCCGCAACGGGTGCGAGCGGCTGGGGTCTGACCGTGCGGACGGGGCGATTTCCTGCCGGACCGCGCCCGCGCCGACTTTAGCTATGACAGACCCGGTTCGATGCCGTCAGCTGACGTTGCAGCCGGTCCTGCGCGATGCGCTCGAACTTGCGCGCCAGGGTTGCGTAGAGCGTTTTCAACTGGCCACCGATCCAGGCGCTGCGCGCGGCGCGCGCCCGTTCCTCGATCGCGACGAGATCAATTCTTGATTCCGGGGCGCTTTTTTCGCTGATACTGCTCCGCACAAACAGAGGCTGTATAGCGGCTTTGGCGCCAGTGTCTTCAACATCGCCGCCAGGAACGCTTCCGGGGTGCAGGATGCTGTCGCCGGGGTACATCGGAGGGTACAATTTCATCTCAATTTCCTTTTCTATCTGCCTGAACCAGCGACCTAAAATGCGCTGTATGTGGCTAAGATACGGCTTAATGCGGCAACAATCCAATCGCATGTTCGGATTGGCCTCATCTGCTTGCCTTATACTCAGTCTAAATATATGTTGCAATGCATCAAATCTGGCTTAGAATGGGGTACAGCAACCTGTTTGGAAGGCGAATTTCGCCATGGAGCTTTACCAGTTACGCAGCTTTGTCGCCGTCGCCGAGGCGGGTCATGTGACCCGTGCCGCGGAGAAACTGCACGTCAGCCAGCCGGCGGTGAGCGCGCAGATCAAGGCGCTGGAGGAGCAACTCGATTTGGCGCTGTTCGAGCGCACGCCCGGCGGCATGGAACTCACCTTCGCCGGCCAGCGGCTGCTCGCCGACGCGCAGAATGTCCTCGCTACGGTCCAGGTGCTGCGCAACCATGCGCGCGCGCTCACGAAAGAAGTGGCGGGAAAGGTGAGCGTGGGCACGCTGTCGGATCCCAATTTCACCCGCGTCGGCGAATTTCTGAACGCAACCGTCGAGCGCCATCCCCTGCTGCAGGTGGAATTGCACCATGAGGTATCCGGCGCTGCGTTCGCCAAGGTGCGCGACGGCGAACTGGATGCTGGATTCTACTTTGGCGCGCTGGCGCATCCGGGCGTGGACGGGCTGCGCCTGCGCGGCATTGTCTATCGCGTCGCCGCTCCGGCCGCATGGAAGAAGCGCGTGCTCGACGCCGACTGGGCGGCGATAGCCAAGCTGCCCTGGGTCATCACGCCGCCGATCAGCACCCACCACCACCTGGTGCGCGCGCTGTTCGACAAGCACCGCATCGAGCCGACCAAGGTGGTGGAGGCCGACCAGGAGTTCGTCATCGCGAGTCTGGTCGTGTCGGGCGTAGGCCTGTCTCTGATCCGCGAAGAGCTGGCGCTGGAGAAGGAGGCGGCGGGCGAAGTGTGCCTGTGGCGCGACCTGCGCCTGGACACCGATTTGTGGTTCATCTACCGCGCCGAGCGCGAAAGCGATCCGGTGATCCGCGCCATGCTGGACGTGCTCAGCGATACCTGGAAGCTGGGCGCACAGGCGGGTGCGCATGCCGAGCGCACCAGCGATCTGCCGGCTTAGACGGAAATCCGCGCCGCGCCGTGGCGAATCAAAACCTGCACGCTTTCGCTGCTTGCGCCTCGCGTCAGATCGGCAGCGCCGCGCGGATGCGCATGAGCAGCGCCGCTGGACTGTCGCCCACCTCGATCCGCAGCGCGTCCTGCGGCCGCTCAAGAATGGCAAACTGGGAATCCAGCAGCTTCGGGTTCATGTAATGTCCCTTGCGCGCAGCAAGCCGCCTGCGGAGCAGTGCCTCGTCACCGTCGAGAAACACGAAGCGCACCGAAGCGCAGCCGCGGGTGAGGCGGTCGCGATAGGTCTGTTTCAGCGCCGAGCAGGCGAGCACTAGATTCTTGCCCTGCCGTTCGGCGTCGAGCAGCAAAGCGTTTAGCCGGTCCAGCCAGGGCCAGCGGTCGGCGTCCTCGAGCGGCGCGCCGCTTTTCATCTTGGCGACGTTTTCCGCCGGGTGGAAGTCGTCGGCGTCGTGAAACGCCCAGCCTAGGTCTTTTGCCAGCAGCGCCCCGACCGTGGTCTTGCCGCAGCCGGTCACGCCCATCAGGATGATGATCACGATTTCTTTTTTTTGCTCACGGGGTGGCCGCCAAAGCTGTTGCGCAGTTGGGCGAGTTGCTTCGCGCCGTAATCGCCTTTTCCCTGGCTGGCGAAGCGCATCGCCAGCGCGAGGCTGATCACCGGCGCGGGCACGCCAAGCTCTACCGCTTCGATCGCGGTCCAGCGGCCCTCGCCTGAGTCCGCGACCACGGGCTCGATGCCCTCCAGCGCGGCGTCGCGTTGGAGGTTCTCTGCGATCAGGTCGAGCAGCCAGGAGCGCACCACGCTGCCATGGCGCCACAACTCGGCGATCGCGGCCGTATCCAGGCCGAACTCATGCTTGCCGGCGAGCAGGGCAAAGCCCTCGGCATAGGCTTGCATCAGGCCATACTCGATGCCGTTGTGGATCATTTTCACGTAATGGCCGGCGCCGCTGGGCCCGCAATGCAGCCAGCCCTTGGGCGGCGCGAGCAACTTCGCGAAAGGCGCCACGCGTTTTACCGCGCGCGCCTCACCGCCGAGCATGATGGTATAGCCGTTGGCGAGGCCCCACACGCCGCCGGAGACGCCGGCGTCGACGTAAGCGAGACCGCGCGCGGCCAGTTCGGCCGCGCGGCGCATGCTGTCCTTGTAATTGGCGTTGGCGCCGTCGACGATCACGTCGCCTTTGGCGAGCAGCGGCGCGAGCCGGGTGAGGGTATCTGCGCTCGCCTTGCCTGCGGGCAGCATCATCCAGAGCACGCGCGGCGCCTTGAGCTGCTGCACCAGGGCGGCAAGATCCGGCGCGACGGCGACGCGCGGTTCGCGCGCGAGCGC
>JACZJU010000022.1 GCA_014860395.1 Burkholderiales bacterium
AGCGGCGTGGTCGTCGTGAGCCTCGTCTCGGAAGTGGTCGGCGACACCTGACCGCCGGTCATGCCGTAGACCTCGTTGTTGAGCATCAGGCAGGTGAGCTTCAGGTTGCGCCGGCAGGCGTGGATCAGGTGGTTGCCGCCGATCGCGAGGCAGTCGCCGTCGCCGGTGATCACCACCACGTGCAGATCGGGGCGCGCCAGCGCGAGCCCGGTGGCATAGGCCAGCGGCCGGCCGTGGGTCACGTGGAAGGTGTTGGCGTCAATGTAGGCCGAGAGCCGCCCGGCGCAGCCTATGCCGGACACCACCGCGAGCCTGTCCTTGTCGATGCCGAGCTCATGGATCGCCCACAGCAGCGCCCGCAGCGCAATGCCGTGGCCGCAACCGGGGCAGAGGAAATGCGGCATCATTTCCATGCGCAGATAAGCGCGCACGTCGAATTCGGCTGCCGAGTCTACGATGGCGCTGGTCATTTTTTTGCTTTCTCCTTTGCCAACACTTCGGCGCGTGCCGCAATTTCCGCCGGCGCTATGGCCTCGCCGTCGTACCGGTACAGGCCGTGCACCCGCTTGCTGCCGAGGATGCGCTCGACTTCCAGGCTAAGCTGTCCCGCGTTCATTTCCGGCACCAGCACCGCGCGTGCGTTCTTTGCCGCCTCGCGCAGCGCGTTCTCAGGGAAGGGCCACAGCGTGATCGGGCGGAACAGTCCCAGGCGTACGCCCTTGGCGCGGGCGATGTCGATGGCGCGCATTGCGGCGCGGGCGCTGATGCCGATAGCGACCGCCACCACGTCCGCATCCTGGCAGCCGATTTCCTCCCAGGATTCGATCGCGTCGCGGTGGCGCTCCAGCTTGGTGAACAGCCGCCCGAGGTTGCGCGCGACCGCTTCCGGGTTCTGTGTCGGAAAACCGTTCTCGGCGTGCGTCAGTCCGGTGGTGTGCACGCGGTAGCCTGCGCCGGGACGCGACATGGCGGGGATGCCGTCTTCGTTCGCGGCGTAGGGCTGGTAAGCCTCGCGCGGCCCGCTGGCCCATTTGCGCTCGGTATGCGCGCCGGCTTCGACATCGGCGAGCTCGACCGTTTCCGTCAGCTGCGCGATCACCTGGTCGTACAGCAGCACCACCGGCGTGCGGCAGGTTTCCGCCAGGTCGAAGGCGCGAATGGTCTCGGTGTAGATTTCGTGCACCGAGGCCGGCGCGAGCACGATGATCGGGTAGTCGCCGTGGCTGCCCCAGCGCGACTGCATGATGTCAGCCTGGGCGGGGCGCGTCGGCATGCCGGTGGAAGGCCCGCCGCGCATGACGTTGACGATAACGCAGGGAATTTCGGCACCTGCGGCATAGCCGATGTTCTCCTGCTTCAGCGAAAAGCCCGGGCCGCTGGTGGCGGTCAGCGCCTTGACGCCGCCCATGGAGGCGCCGATCACCGCGGCGATCGAGGCGATTTCGTCTTCCATTTGCACGAACACGCCGTCGACTTCCGGCAGCAGCCGCGACAGGCGCTCGGCGACTTCGGACGAGGGCGTGATCGGATAGCCGGCGAAGAAGCGGCAGCCTGCCGCGACCGCGCCGAGCGCGCAGGCGTGGTTGCCCGAAATCAGGCGCGCTGCAGCTTTGGGCGCAATCCCTATGTCGACGGCGTTCATGCTGCCACCTCCGATACGTTGCCGTGAGCACGATCACCGCGCTGTCGGTGTCCGGCGGCAATCGCGGCCGGTCGCATCCCCGCCGTGCGGGGCCCCTGCTCCCTGCTCATGCCGCCACTCCCTGCTTTGGCGAATCCAGATGCACCTTGATGGCGAAGTCCGGGCACAGCAATTCACACAGGCGGCAGCCGGTGCATTTTTCCGGCTGCGCCAGTTCGGCGATGCGTTCCTCGTTGAGGCGCAGGCAGCGCTCTGGGCAGAGCTTGACGCAGATGTCGCAGCTCTTGCACCACTCGGCCGTAATTTCCAGGCGCACGCTGTACGGAACATGCGCGGGCGCCGCGGTTTTCGTGGCCGGGCTTTCTATTTTCGCGGGGTTGGTTCGCGCTTCCGCGATCCAGTTGCGCCCGAGGCGGAAGGCGTCGAGGTTGACCGCGATGGTTTTCTTCGGCACGAACTGCGCGAGTGATTTTTCCCAGTCCTCGGCGGAAAAGTCCAGCGCCGTGGACAGTGCGCCGATCAGCACCACGTTGCCAACGCGTTCGTTGCCGAGTTCTTCGGCCATGTGGGTGGCGTCGATCGCATAGCCTTCGGCCACGTGCGCTTTCACTTCGGCCGGCGTCTCGCGCGAGTAGCGCAAGGGCGAGCCGGGGCGCCGGTTGAGGCAGGCGAACGGTGGCACGATGCGCTTGGTGTCGCAGATGAAAATGCCGGTATCGGGCTTGAGGTAGGCAAGCCAGCGCAGGCCCTCGGCCCATTCGAGCGCGACCAGGATGTCGGCCTCGCCTTTCGGGATGGTGGGCGACCAGACCTGGGGGCCGAAGCGCACGTGGCTGAATACGGTGCCGCCGCGCTTGGCCATGCCGTGCACTTCGCTTTGCTTGACTTCAAAGCCCTTGGACTGGGCCAGGGACGCCAAGGCCTTGGACACCATGATGACGCCCTGACCGCCCACGCCCACGATCAGGACGTTCATCGGTTCGCGCGCCTTGGCCGCTGCCGCGATAGGCCGCAGCTGCTCGCTTTCGATGCTGCTGCCCGACGCGTTGGGTCGGTTCATTGGGTCACCGTCGTTGTCGTCATAGGCGCAGCCGGCTTGATGCAATCCACCGTGCACACCTGCGCGCACAGCGTGCAGCCTATGCACATCGACTGATCGATTTTCACCTTGTGCCGGCCCTCGAAAGTGTCATCCCCCCAGGTGAGGGCGGGGCAGCCGAGGTTCATGCACGACTGGCAGGCGTTGCACTGCTCGTTCACGATCGCAAGCGCCGGCCCCTTGATTTTCATCGGGTCGAGCACGCAGGGACGGTTGGAGATGATCACCGACACGCCGCGATGGGCGATTGCTTCGCGCAGCGTCTGGTACATCTGCGCCAGATCGTAGGAGTCCACGGTGCGCACCCAGGTCACGCCGATGGCGCGCACCAGCGCTTCGTAATCCACCTTCGGCGCATCCCCGCCGCGCAGCGTCTTGCCGGTGCCAGGATGCTCCTGGCCGCCGGTCATCGCAGTGATGTGGTTGTCGAGCAGCAGCACCGTGATGTTCGCCTGGTTGTATACGGCGTTGATCAGCGAGGGGATGCCCGCGTGCAGGAAAGTCGAATCGCCGATGGTGGCCATCACCGGCTTGGTGTCGCCGGCCATGGCCATGCCGATGGCGTTGCCGATGGAGGAGCCCATCGATACGGTGGTGTCGAGGCCGCGCAGCGGGTCGAGGCAGGCAAGCGTATAGCAGCCGATATCCCCGGCCACGCGTGCGCCCGAAGCCCGCACCGCCATGAAGCTCGAGGTGTGCGGGCAGCCTGCGCACAGCACCGGCGGGCGCGCCAGCGGCTCCAGCGCCCAGCTGGCGCGCTTCGCGCGCGGCTCGAGCACGCCCGCTTTCTCGAATCCTGCACGCAGGATCTCGGGGGAGAATTCGCCCTCGCGCGGAAAGAACTGCTTGCCTTCCACCTTGATGCCGAGCGCGCGCAGTTCCTTTTCGATCACCGGCTCGAGTTCTTCCACCACGAACACGCGCTCGACCGACTCGCAATAGCGCCGCAGCAGGCCTTCGGGCAGCGGCCAGGAGGCGCCGAGCTTGAGCACGCTGGCGTTGGGCAGCACCTCGCGCACGTAGGGGTAGCAGGTTCCGGCGGTTATGACGCCGAAACTCGCGTCGCCGGTTTCCCAGCGGTTGATCGTCGCGGTTTCGAGATATTGTTTCAGCTTCGCTTCGCGTTCGATGACCGCGGTGTGGCGGCGGCGCGCATGCGCCGGGATCATCACGTTCTTTGCAGGATTTTCGACGAATCCGCGCGACGGGTGTTCGCTGCGCGGTCCGATGGCGACCGGGCTGCGGGTATGCGACAGGCGCGTGGTGCCGCGCACGATGACCATGGTGTCGAATTGTTCGGACAGGTCGAAGGCCAGTCGCGTCAAATCGAGCGCTTCCTGCGCGTCGCTCGGTTCGAGCACCGGCACCGTCGCGAACTGGCCGTAGATGCGCGAGTCCTGCTCGTTTTGCGAGCTGTGTATGCCCGGATCGTCGCACACGGCGAGGACCAGTCCACCGTTGACGCCGATATAAGCCTGCGACATGAACGCGTCGGCGGCGACGTTGAGGCCCACGTGTTTCATCGACGCGAGTGCACGGCTGCCGGCAAAGGAAGCGCC
Source organism: Burkholderiales bacterium (assembly GCA_014860395.1). GTDB lineage: Bacteria > Pseudomonadota > Gammaproteobacteria > Burkholderiales > SG8-39 > 2-12-FULL-64-23. The sequence continues at coordinate 4,301 of JACZJU010000022.1, forward strand.
TATGGCGACGTCGAGCGCCACCTTTTCATTGGTGGACCATTGGGCGTGCAGATCCTCGGCGGGGTAGGCTGCGAGCGACTCCATGATTTCCGTGCTGGGCGTGCCCGGATAGGCGGCGGCAACCCGCACGCCAGCCTCCCAAGCGCCGCGCGCGATCGCCTCGTTTCCGGTCAGCGGCCGTACGTCCTTGTCCGGGCGTTTGGATTGATCGGCTGTTTCCGGCATTGCTTGCATGAGATCGCCCTCCCTGGCGGAATATTGAACGCTTTTTTCTACTTGACCTCGGATCATCCTCAAAGCCACTGACGAATGTTTTGATCTAGATTAAACATGCGGCAGGCAAGCCTGCCAGGGTTGGGTCGCAAACCCTAGGCTTGAACCGAGGGCTTGGCTTCGGCGGCGCCGCGGCGCTGGCGTTCGATCAGCTTAAGCATCGTGTCCAAGGTGATCGAACGGAAGGTCGCTTTGGCGATTTCGTCGACCTCCTCCATCACTGCGCCCAGGGCGCGGCCGACCTCGCTGGACCCGTCGAATTCGTCGCTCTCGCCGGTGCGGGTGCTGATGTCCTCGAACAGTTCTATCACATCCATCAGCGTCAGGCGCTTGGCATTGCCGCTGAAACGGTAGCCGCCGCCGACGCCGCGCGCCGATTCGACCAGTCCGGCGCGGCCCAGTTCGCGCAGCACCTTGGCAAGGTGGTGGATTGAAGCGCCGTATTTCTCGGCGATTTCCGCCGCCGACAGCTGCTGCCCCGGATTGGCCGCGAATTCGAGTACGCTATAGAGGGCCAGGCTAGTGCTTTTTTGCAGTTTCATAGGTCGAGCGGCCGTTAATCCAGGTCCATTTCGAGCGGGATAAACGGGGCGGCCATCATGCCCTGGCTGCGGAAGAAAGACAGTACCAGACTGTCGTCGCGCGCGAGCAGTGTGCGCACTTTGCTTACGCCGGTATGCCGGAACCCGTCGCAGATCGCCTCCAGCATACGCGTCCCGACGCCGGCCAGGCGTGCGCCCGGGCGAACGCTCAGCCCGAATACCCAGCCGCAGGGCGCCGAGCCGAATTCCCAGTCGCGCACTTCGCCGATGATGAAGCCCTGGATGACACTGCCGGATTCGGCGACCAGGAACAGGCGTTGCCTGGTGCGCCCGCCGCCGTAGCGGTGGAATAGTTCGTACCAATAGTCTGTTTTTTCCAGGCCGGTGATTTCGGCATCGATGGCGATCACGTCCCCTAGGTCGGCGGCCTCGACCGGCCGCACGCGCAATTCAGGGGCGTCCGCCCCCGGTTTCTGAGGTACGGTCATTGCGCATCCCCGGAACTGCCGCGCGGTTCCGATGTGCCGGAAAAACTGATTTGCATCAAAAAGCGCATTTAAATACCACAATACCATATAATTCGATTTCAAGGCAGCGCTGGGCCAGGACCCGCGCGTGCCGAAAGAATGGCGCGACCGGGCCTAAGGTGTTGTATCCAAGAAGAGCCGGGCGGGTAAGCGGTGGCGCATCCAACCACACTTGAGGAGGTAAGATGAAATCCACGCAAGCTAGAAACGGCTTTAAGCGCGGCATGGCCGCGGTTGCCGCAACCTTCGCCTTGGTCACAGGTCCGGCGCTCGCGCAGGAGCCGATCAAGATCGGCTCATTTCTGTCAGTCACCGGGCCCGCGGCGTTCCTTGGCGATCCCGAACAAAAGACGCTTGAACTCTATGTCGAAAAGATCAACGCAGGCGGCGGCGTACTGGGCAGGAAGCTGCAGTTGGTCGCCTATGATTCCGCCGGTGATCCGGAAAAAGCGCGTACCTTCACCAAGCGCCTGATCGAGCAGGACAAGGTCGACGTGATCGTGGGCGGCTCCACCACCGGCGAGACCATGGCCGTGGTGCCGCTGGTCGAAACGGCGCAAATCCCGTTCATCTCGCTTGCGGGCGCGGTGGTGATCATCGAGCCGGTGAAGAAATGGGTGTTCAAGATGCCGCACACCGACCGCATGGCATGCGAGAAGATTTTCATCGACATGCAATCGCGCAAATTTTCCAAGGTGGCGCTCATCTCAGGTCCCGGCGGCTTCGACAAGTCGATGCGCGCGCAGTGCATCGGCGTGGCGAAAAAATACGGCATGGATATCGTCGCCGATGAGACCTACGGCAAAGGCGATACCGACATGACGGCGCAGCTTACCAAGATCAAGAATACGGCCGGGGTGCAGGCGGTACTCAACGCCGGATTCGGCCAGGGCCCGGCGATCGTCACCAAGAACTACCGCCAGATCGGCATCAGCGTGCCGCTGTACCAGTCGCACGGCGTCGCCTCGAAAGAGTTCATCAAGCTGGCCGGCGCGGCAGCCGAGGGCGTGCGCCTGCCGGCCGCGGCTCTGCTGGTTGCCGATGATCTGCCGGCGAACGATCCACAGCGTTCGGTGGTGGTGAACTACAAGAACGAGTACGAATCGCACTTCAAGTCCGAGGTTTCGACTTTCGGCGGCCACGCCTATGACGGCCTGATGATCGCGGTCGAGGCGATCAAGAAGGCCGGCGGCACGGACAAGGCCAAAGTGCGCGACGCGATCGAGGGCATACACGGCTTCATGGGCACGGCGGGCGTGTTCAACATGTCTGCGACCGATCACATGGGACTGGACCTGACCGCGTTCCGGATGCTCGAAGTCAAAGACGGCAACTGGACCCTGGTCAAGTAAGTCGCGCGCGGGAATGATGGTGGGGGAGCGCAGGGCGTGAGCGCGCAGTTCATGCAGTACCTGCTCACCGGATTGACGGTGGGTGCGATCTACGCGCTGGTTGCGCTCGGCTTCTCCATCATTTTCAACGCCAGCCATGTGATCAACTTCGCCCAGGGCGAATTCGTCATGATAGGCGGCATGGCGACAGTCTCGTTCACCGCGATGGGCTTGCCTTACCTATTGGCAATCCCGCTCGCGATCGTGGCAGCGGCACTGATCGGCCTGGCGCTGGAAAAATTCGCGGTCGAGCCGGCGCGCAATGCCTCGGTGATCACACTCATCATTATCACCATAGGCGCATCGATCTTCCTGCGCGGACTGGCGATGGTGATCTGGGACAAGCGCTTTCATGCGCTCAAGCCATTCACCGGCGATACGCCGATCGCGATTGCGGGGGCCACCATCCTGCCGCAAAGCCTGTGGGTGCTCGGAGTCACGCTGGTGATCGTGCTTACGCTGTCCTGGTTTTTCGGCCGCACGCTGCTCGGGAAGGCGATGCTTGCCACCTCCCACAACCGCCTGGCGGCGCAGCTCGTGGGCATCAACGTGCGCATGGTATTGTTTTTGTCGTTCGGATTGTCGGCGGCCCTCGGCGCGGTAGCAGGCATCCTCATCGCGCCGATCACGACGACTTCCTATGATGTCGGCGTGATGCTCGGCCTGAAGGGTTTCGCCGCCGCGATTCTCGGCGGCCTGGGCAGTGGCGTAGGGGCGGTGGTTGGCGGGCTCGCGCTGGGCATAGTCGAGACCATGAGCGCCGGCTATCTGTCGTCGGCTTACAAGGATGCGATCGCGTTCGTGATCATCCTCGTGGTGCTTTTCTTCATGCCGAGCGGACTGTTCGGCAAACGCGGCGGCGACCGAGTCTGAGGATCGGAGGCAAAATGAATTTTGCAACGGTCGATCCAGGGAAGGGTGAGGGGATGCATCCCCTTATATTCCAATGATATCCGGCACCATGCTGGCCCGCCTCGCTTCGCCGCGCACCGGAGGACTGCTGGGACTCGCCGCCGTAATCGCGCTGTTGCCGCTGGCTCTGACCAATACCTACTTCTACGATATCGCGGTTCTGGTCGGCCTGAACGCCATCGTCTGCATCGGCCTGAACCTGCTCATCGGCTATGCCGGACAGATTAGCCTTGGGCACGCTGGTTTCTTCGGCCTGGGCGCCTACGGCTCGGCCATCCTCGCCTCGCGCTATGGCTGGCCGCCGCTTGCGGCGATGCTCGCCACCACTGTCGCGGTGGCCGCGCTGGCTTTTGTCGTCGGCCGGCCCATCCTGCGGCTGAAGGGCCACTATCTCGCGATGGCCACGCTCGGTCTGGGAATCATCATCTACATGGTTATCGCCACCGAGGACAAGTACACCGGTGGTCCGGACGGGATCGCGGTGGTGCCGTTCAGCATCGGCGGCTTTGTGCTGCAGGGCGAGCGCGTCTGGTACTGGGTCGTAGGCGCCCTGCTGCTCCTCGCCGCGTGGCTCGCGCTCAATCTGATCGAGTCCCCGGCGGGGCGGGCGTTGCGCGCCCTGCACAGCTCCGAGGTCGGCGCCGAGGTGGTCGGGATCAACGCGGCCGAGCATAAGTTGATGGTATTCGTGATCTCGGCGGTCTTCGCCTGTGTCGCCGGCAGCCTGGGGGCGCACTACTCCGGCTTCATCACGCCGGGGAAGGCGGCATTCCTGCATTCGATTGAACTGGTCACCATGGTGGTGTTCGGCGGCATGGCCTCGACCTTCGGCGCCGTGGTCGGTGCGGCCGTGCTGACCACCTTGCCGCAGTTGCTCGCCGCGTTCGAGGATTACGAGATGATGGTGTTCGGCGCGGTGATGATGGGAACCATGATCTTCCTGCCGCGCGGCGTGGTGCCCAGCCTGGCGCGGCTGCTGGCGACGCGCCGCGACGCCACGGCAGACGGCGAGGGAAATGGCGTATGAGCCTGCTTCGCGTCGACCGGCTGGGAAAGAAATTCGGCGGCGTCAATGCGGTCGACGACTTGAGTTTCGAGATTCGTCCCGGAGCGGTGTATTCCATCATTGGCCCAAACGGCGCCGGCAAGACCACTTTGCTGAATATGCTCACCGGCGTATACCAACCCTCGGCCGGGCGCATCGTTTTCGGCGAACACGACCTGACCGGGTGCGCCCCCTACGAGTACGCGCGCCATGGCATCGCCAGAACATTCCAGAATCTGCAGGTGTTCTTCAACATGAGCGCGCTCGAAAACGTAATGGTGGGGCGCTACATGCAGGAGCGCTGCGGGCTGGTGTCCGCGCTGCTGCGCTCACGCAGACTGGCGCGTGCCGAGCATGCCTGCCGCGAGGAGGCGGCCGAATTGATGCGCTACGTAGGGCTGCAGAATTATCTGTATGCCTCCGCCGACGCGATGCCCTATGGCGCACTGAAGCGACTTGAGATCGCGCGCGCGCTCGCGACCAGGCCGAAGCTGATGCTGCTCGACGAACCGGCTGCCGGCCTCAATCCGACCGAAGCACTCGAGTTGGACGATCTGATCGGCAGGCTCACCGGGCGCGGCGTTACCGTGGTGCTGGTCGAGCACAACATGCGACTGGTGATGGGGGTGTCCGACCACATCCTGGTGCTCGACTACGGACGCAAGCTCGCCGAAGGGCCGGCGTTGACGGTGCGCAACGATCCCAAAGTGATCGAAGCGTACCTGGGGAGTGCCGTGTCCCATGACGGCACGTTTGGCGAAACCATCGCCGATGCGGTGGCCGTGGCGGTGGAAATGCACCGATGACGATGCTCGAAGTCGAAGGATTGGGCAGCCACTACGGGCGCATACCGGCGCTAAGAGGTATCGACCTGCATGTAGGCGCGGGCGAACTGGTGGCGCTGGTGGGGGCGAATGGGGCGGGCAAGACGACGCTGCTGCGCGCGCTCTCGGGCGTGCAGCCGGTGAGCGCAGGGCGGGTACGCTTCGAGGGCGTGGACATCACCACCGCCGCGGCGGACAAGCGCGTGCGCCTGGGCATCGTGCAGGTGCCGGAGGGGCGGCAGGTGTTCGGACCGCTTTCGGTCGAAGACAATCTGCGACTGGGCGCGTACCTGCGCAGCAAGGCGGAGGCGGCGCTGGGAATCGAGCGTGTGTACGCGATGTTCCCGGTGCTCAAGCAAAAGCGCAAGGAGCCGGCGGGGACCTTGTCGGGGGGGCAGCAGCAGATGCTGGCAATGGGCAGGGGGTTGATGTCATTGCCCAAGCTGCTACTGCTCGATGAGCCGAGCATGGGGCTAGCGCCGAAGCTGGTGGAGGAGATTTTCGCTTGCGTGCGTGCGCTGAAGTCGGCTTCGACCACGATCTTCCTGGTGGACCAGAATGCGCGCGCGGCCCTGGCGGTCGCTGACCGCGCCTACGTGCTCGAGACCGGCCGCGTGGTGCTCTCCGGCAGTGGCGCCGGGCTGCTCGAAGACGAGCAGGTGAAAGAGGCTTACCTGGGGCTCTGAAGCAGTGGAAAGCCTCGTGGAACCTAGTTCAAATGTGTCAGCGGCAGCGCCGTCGTGTCTTTCACGCGCTCCAGCGCGAAGCTCGATTTCACCTCGGTTATTCCTGGATGCTTGAGCAGTGAATTCATGACGAAGCGCGAGTAGTGCTCCAGGTCCTCCACATGCACCCGCAACAGATAGTCGAGATCCCCGGTCATGGAATAGCAGGCCACCACTTCCTGCCAGTTCTGCACGGCGCGGGCGAACGCCTTGACCGCGCCTTCGCCGCGCTTCTCCAGCTTCACGGAAACGTAGGCGAGCAGGCCGAGTCCGACTTTGAGCGAATCGACCAGTGCGACGTATTGGCGGATGACGCCGCTTTCCTCCAGGCGCTTCAACCGGCGCAGGCAGGGCGAGGGCGACAGCGCGACGCGCTCGGCGAGTTCGAGGTTGCTCAGCCTGCCTTCTTTTTGCAGGATTTCAAGGATTTTTCGGTCCGTCCGGTCCAGCTTGAAATCTGGCATTAAATACCTCTTGCTATGCGAATGTGGGAAATTATATGCCAAACATGTATTGTATAGAGGCGAAGTTGGCAAGCACTGTGCGCACGGCGCAGTCTATGATTCGCCTGACTGAACCAATATTCAGGCGAGCTCCCGTACGCATGCGAAGCGTCGATCCGGAGCCGCAATCGAGAGGAGTAAGGGCTATGTACCTAAGCCTGACCAAAGGGATGGGCGGGACGGCGGGCACGGCGGTGCCGCAGTGAACGCGCCGGACAAAGCGGCACCGCTGGCCACCTCCGGAAAGCGCGCGACCTACTGCTACCAATGTGTGGCGGGCCCGGACCTGCTCACGGTCAAAGTCGAGGACGGGGTCGCCACGGAGGTCGAGCCGAACTTTGGCGCCTGCAGCGTGCATCCGGGCGGCGGCAAAGTGTGCGTGAAAGCCTACGGCCTGATTCAAAAGACCTACAACCCGAACCGCGTGCTGACGCCGATGCGTCGCACCAATCCGAAAAAGGGCAGGAACGAGGATCCCGGCTTCGTTCCGATTTCCTGGGACGAGGCGCTCGACACCATCGCGGCGAAGCTGCGCGCGGTCAGGGAAGCGGGCTTGCTCGACGAATCGGGCTACCCCAAGGTCGCGGCGAATTTCGGCGGCGGCGGCACGCCGCAGTCCTATATGGGGACCTTCCCCGCGTTCCTCGCGGCCTGGGGCCCGGTCGACATGGGTTTCGGTTCGGGGCAGGGGGTGAAATGCACTCACTCCGAGCATTTGTACGGCGAGTTCTGGCACCGCGCGTTCACCGTCTGCCCGGACACGCCGATGTGCAATTACGTGATCTCCTGCGGCGCCAACGTCGAGGCCTCGGGCGGTGTGGTCGGCGTGTGGCGCCACGCCAATGCGCGCGAACGCGGCATGAAGCGGGTGCAGGTGGAGCCGCATCTGTCGGTCACCGGCGCCTGTTCGGCCGAATGGGTGCCGATCAAGCCCAAGACCGATCCGGCTTTTCTCTATGCGCTGATTCATGTGATGCTGCACGAAGCCGCGCGCGAGCGGCTCGACCTCGAATTTCTCAAGCAGCACAGCAATTCGCCCTACCTGGTCGGCGCGAACGGCTACTTCCTGCGCGATGCGGCAACGAAGAAGCCGCTGCTGTGGGATCTGAAGCGCAATGCTGCGGTGGCCTTCGATACGCCGGATTGCGACCCTGCGCTCGAAGGCAGCTTTGCCTGCGACGCGGTGGAAATCGGGCCCGATGCCGAAGTGCTGGCGCAGGGGCGGCTCGAAGGCAGCCCCTCCTTCGCCAGGCTGGTCGAGCATGTGCGGCCCTACTCGCCCGAGTGGGCTGCGGACATCTGCGACGTGCCGGCGAAAACCATGCGCCGCATCGCCAACGAGTATCTCGATCACGCGCAGGTCGGTGCGACCATCGAGATCGAAGGCAAGACCATGCCCTACCGGCCGGTTTCCGTGAGCCTGGGCAAGACCGTAAACAACGGCTGGGGCGGTTTCGAATGCGTCTGGGCGCGCACCCTGCTCGCCGTGCTGGTCGGCGGCCTGGAGGTGCCCGGCGGCACGCTCGGGACGACGGTGCGGCTCAACCGGCCGCTGGCCGAGCGGCTGGAAAGCGTCACGCCGGGACCGGACGGATTCATGCACTATCCGATGAACCCGACCGACCGGGAAAACTGGAGTCAGCGACCCAATATCCGCAATGCCTATCGCACCATGGTGCCGCTGGCCGCCAACGGGCCGTGGAGCCAGGCGCTGGGGCCCACGCATTTTTCCTGGATGTTCCAAAAGGAGACGCCCAAGGGCCTGCCCACGGTCACGCTGCCCGAGGTCTGGTTCGTCTATCGCACCAATCCCGCAATATCGTTCTGGGATACCAAGGGCGTGTCGGCGACGATGGCGCGCTTCCCCTTCGTCGTCGCGATGGCCTACACGCGCGACGAAACCAATCACATGGCCGACATCCTGCTGCCGGACGCGACCGACCTGGAAAGCCTGCAGCTGATCCGCATCGGCGGCTCCAAGTACATCGAGCAGTTCTGGGAGCACGAGGGCTATGCCTTGCGCCAGCCGGTGGTCGCGGCGCAGGGCGAGGCGCGCGATTTTACCGACATCGCCACCGAACTCGCGCGCCGCACCGGCCTGCTGGAGGATTACAACGCCTCGATCAATCGCGGATCGGCCGGGGTGCCGCTCAAGGGAGAGAGCTGGGACTTTTCCCTGAATCCGGCGCAAGCGCACGGCCGCGACGAAATCTGGGACGCCGTATGCAAGGCCGCCAGCGCGGAGCTGAGCGGCGGAAAAGAGGTGCACGACCTCGCATGGTGGAAGGAAAACGGGCTTGCCACCAAGCCGTTCGCGCATGCCGACTGGTACCTGTTTCCAACGCTCGTGGCCCAGGGTCTGCGCTTCGAACTGCCCTACCAAGAGCGCCTGTACCGCATCGGCAAGGAACTCGGCAAGCGGCTGCACGAGCAGGACATGAACTGGTGGGACGAGCAGCTTGCCGAATATCAGGTGTTGCCGAAGTGGAAGGATTTTCCCGGCCTGTGGGAGAAGTCCCTGATCAGCATGGGCGGCAAGACGCAGGACTTTCCGTTCTGGCTGCTGACCTCGCGCAGCATGCAGTATTCCTGGGGCAACAACGTCGGCATCCAGATGATCCATGAAGTCGCCGACAATGTCGCGGGCCATCGCGGCGTCATCATCAATACCGGCACCGCGGAAAAATTCGGCATTGCCGACGGCGACAAGGTAACGATCGCCACACCCCAGCACAGCGTCGAGGCGCGCGCAGTGCTGCGCCAGGGCATACGCCCGGACACGCTGCTGCTGATAGGGCAGTTCAGCCACTGGGCGACGCCGTATGCCAAGGATTTCGGCGTGCCGAGCATGAATTCGCTGGTGCCGATGTCGATGGCGCTGACCGACGCCACTGGTTCAGGCGCCGACGTTGTGCGCGTGAGCCTGAAGCGTATGGGAGGTGCGAAATGACCCGCTGGGCCATGGTCGCCGACCTGCGCCGCTGCGTCGGCTGCCAGACCTGCACCGCCTCGTGCAAGCAGGCCAATGCAACGCCGCCGGACGTGCAATGGCGGCGCGTGCTCGATATGGAAGTGGGCGAGTATCCGGAGGTGAAGCGCGTTTTCGTGCCGGTCGGCTGCATGCATTGCGAAGACCCGCCGTGCATGCACGTGTGCCCGTCGACCGCCACCAAGAAACGGCCCGACGGCATTGTCACCATCGACTACGACTTGTGCATAGGCTGCAGCTACTGCGCTGTCGCCTGCCCCTATCAGGCGCGCTACAAGACCGACCGGGCCAGCTTCGCCTACGGCAAGGCCACCGCCCAGGAGACGCAGGCCTTCGATCCCAAACGGCTCGCGGTGGCGACCAAGTGCACGTTCTGCGTCGATCGCATCGATGCGGGTCTGGCCAAGGGGCTGACACCGGGTATCGATCCGGAAGCCACACCGGCCTGCGTCAACTCCTGCATCACCCAGACGCTGAGCTTCGGCGACGTCGAAGATCCGAACAGCAACGTTTCCCAGTTGCTGGCCGAGAACCAGACCTTCCGCATGCACGAGGAGCTGGGCACCGGGCCCGGGTTCTACTACATCTGGGACAAGAAAGACCGGGAGGAGGTGCTATGAGCTTCGGACCCAAACCCTGGCACCAGACCAACTGGGATTTTCGCGCTGCCTTCAATTTCATGTTCGGCAGTGCCGGCGCAGGCCTCTTGGTGGTGGTCGCCTTCTCCGGCGTGGCGGGCGGTGCGCTGCAGGCGGAAATACTGCTCGGGATGGCGCTGATCGGGGCCGGCCTGATTTCGGTGTGGTTCGAGATCGGCAGGCCGCTGCGGGCGATGAATGTCGGTTTCAACCCGTTCACTTCCTGGATGACGCGCGAATCGTTCGCCGCCGGCCTGGTGTTCGCATTGGGGCTGGCCGCGGTATGGCTGGCGAGCCAGCCGCTGGCACAGGCGGTGGCGCTCGCCGCGCTGGTCTTCGCCTACTGCCAGGGCCGCATTCTGCAGGGGGCCAAAGGCATACCGGCCTGGCGCGTCCCTGCGCTGACATGGCTTATCTTCACCACCGCGCTCGCCGAAGGCGCCGGCTTGTTCGTCGCTCTGACCGCCTTGTTCGACACGCCGGCCCGGGGTGCGCTGGGATACTTCTCGCTGGCGCTGATCGCGCGCGCTCTGGCCTGGTCCATCTACCGCAGCGGCGCGGCAAAAATAACGGTGCCTGCTGCGCTGGCGGCGCTGGACCGCTCGGGAAAAATCCTGATTCAGTTCGGCACCCTGGCGCCACTGGCGCTGCTGCTGGTGGGCTGGTTCGCACCTGAAGTCGCGCGTATCGTCGTGCTCCTGGCGGGAATTGCGGCGCTGGCGACGGGCTGGCAGTTCAAGTTCGTGCTGATCACGCGCGCCGCCTACAATCAGGGTTTCGCGCTGCCGCGTTTGCCGGTGCGCGGCACCCGATAACAAAAGAAACGTCGGCCGTCGAACCGGCGGTACAAAGGGAGGCAGTAGCATGCAGAATCCATCCAATGCCGGTCACGGCGCGGCTTCCTTGACTTCGGCAACCGCGGCGATATTGCGCCAGGCCTCGGCTGCGGGGCGGGACGCGCTGAACCAGGCCGAACTGGGCGCGCTGCTATCCGGTCTCTCCATCGGATTCAAGGAATCGCCTACGCCGGCGGCGAATGTATCTGCAGTCGAAGTGCGCATCAGCCTGAACAACACGCGGGAATTCGGCATGGTCCTCAGCGCCGGACTGGGCGGGCTGGACGCCGAGCTGGACGAAGGCAACTTCAGGAACGACCGCGCCTCGGTCTACGCTGCCGCCGAACTGACGGATGCCGGGGATTTTCTCGGCTTGTTCAGACGCACGCTTGCCTACCAGAAGCTGGCGGGCGTGGCCGCGCGCGCAGGGCAAGCCCTGCCGGATACGCAACTCAAGAGCTGCTTCGCGCAGCTGCTCGCGCTGGCAGACTGCTATGCGCCGGGCAAGCCGGAGGCGCCATTCGTGTTGCGCACTCTGGAGTTGAATCCGGTGCAGGTCGGCGACCAACTGGTGGTGCAAGCAGCTCGCTGCGAGTTCGGCGCGCCGGCCGCAGTCCGTCTCGCGCGTCCGATCCACAAAATCGACAAGCTCCTGCATCCTGCCTCGATCGGCCTCATCGGCGTCTCCGCCAGCGGCATGAATTTCGGGCGGATCATCCTGCGCAACCTCATGGGCAGCGGCTACAGCAAGGAGCGTCTGACCATCATTCGGCCCGGCGAGAAGGAGATCGACGGCGTCAAGTGCGCGGAAAGCCTGAGCTCGCTCCCGCAGAAGCTCGATCTGCTGATCGTGGCGGTCGCCGCCAGCGCCGTCTACGATCTCGTCGACGAAATCATAGCGACCGACGCGGTGG
>JACZJU010000023.1 GCA_014860395.1 Burkholderiales bacterium
GCGATGTTCTGGATGTTGTAGCCCGTGATCGTCACCAGGCCGCGCACGCGCGCGGGCCACAGCGCGGCGACGACACAGGCCGCACGGCCGCCCCAGTCATAGCCGGCGAGCAGCGCGCGCTCGATGCCGAGCGCATCCAGAAAATCGCGCAGGTCCGCGCCCAGCGCCGTCTGCTGGCCGGAACGCGGGGTTTGCGCGGACAGAAAGCGCGTCGGTCCGAAGCCGCGCAGCCAGGGCACCAGCACGCGATATCCTGCAGCGGCAAGCGGCGGGGCGACCTCGTCCCAATCGTGCACATCGGATGGCCAGCCGTGCAGCAGGATGACCGCAAGCCCGTCGGGCGGGCCGCTTTCCAGGTAAGCGATATCCAGATTCGCCGTGCGCGCGAGCTGCTGCATGAAACTGCTCCTGGGGCCGGGATACGGAGATAGGCGGATTGTATCGGCACAAGTGTGGCTGCGCGTGCCTGCATCACCTTATATGGCATTACCAGGCTTTGTTTCTAAAAAGCTCACGAGATGACTCTCGGGGTCGGTGTCGTTTTTCAACGCATCGATGATGCCGGCCACCAACACCCTGATCGCGCTCAACGTCAGCCGCGACCGGCGCGGCACCGCCTTCATGGTCGGCCCGATGGGCGCGGCGATGTTCGCCAGGTTCTCGCTCAAAGCCGGGTTTGCCACCGTCGGCGTGGTGATGCTCGCGCTGGCGGCGCTGGTGGCGTTTGCGGTAAGGGAGCCGATGGTGGAAATATAGGTGGGAGCGCATCGGTTTCCTCACCTCGATGTCCGCCCCGGCGCGCGCCCCTTTAGACGTTTGAGCTTGTCCGCTGGAATCCGGTGGGCCTCCGATATTTCAACTTATCTTTGGAATTCCAAGGTCCGCAAGATAATTAAAGGTTGCGTCGTAAAACTTGGGAGAACGAGTCGGATCAGTCGGCTCGCCCGGCGGAACAAAAACGACCATTCCCTGTCTCGCCCGCGTGAGCAGCACGCGGTAAGCGTTACGAAGGTAATCTCGATTTTCCAAATTTTCGATCTTGCACCAACGGCTTCCGCGAAAGTCGTGATAGGCCCATCCAAATCCGGTAAACCTCAAATCCCCATCCCACGTCACACATGCCCAGTCCAATTCTAGGCCCTGCACCTGAAATTCTGTAGCGGCATCTTCAAGATAATAGCTTGACCTCGTATCATCTTTATCATTGAGAAACCAGTGGACGGGATCGACCTCAACGCGAATATCTATCGCGTAAGGCTTAATCCGTTGTGCTTTCGATGACGCCACTAACCCATAGCGCTCCGTCCCTCTGGCGCGCGCACGAATCCACTGCTTCGCGAGATTCAAGTCGCGAGTAACGGCAATCGGATAACGGTGGGCAAGCTTGGCAAACGCCTCGCGTGCCAACTCTTCTTCGCAATCGAGTAAGGCTTTTACGAACGCCGAAACGTTCTCAGCCCGAAATGATCTCATCGAGACCGCGAGATGCAAGCAATCATCGAGGTGAGCGTCTGATCGCTTCCGCACAGCCTCCAAGGCATTGCCCGCGGCGTATTCGCTATCGGTAAGTCTCGATGAGATATACAAATGCCAATTCGGAAATGTTGAGTTCACCGCCTCTAGCCAAGCATCAATTCCGGCCTCGCCGGTATTAATCTCTTGTCCACCTCCGACGAGGCAAATGATGACAGCCCAATCCTTGTGGCGATCCATGCACGAAATGAGGAATTCAGGTTCTGATTGAGCGAAACCGGCTAGGTTCTTCTTCCGGCGCATGAAGCTAGCGGTTTGCTTCAGATTCCACGCACGCTGCGCCTCATCGAAGATTACGACATGCTCATCAGGAGCGCCCGGGTGGACTAGAGCCTCGTCGCGAAAGTGGTGAACGTTCTGGATAAACGCTTTGACGCTTTCTGCAACCTTTCCTTTCCGCACTTTTTCGCCCTGACTCTTTCGGCGAGCGACCTCGTCACGCGTGAGCGCTTCACGAAGCACCGCTACGAGCGGGCCGTTCCCTGAGAGAAAGACCGCGTGTGTCGGTTGGTTAACTTCTCTGCGACGTGTCGCAACGTTTAGGCCGACTAGTGTCTTCCCGGCGCCTGGGACTCCGGTAACGAAGCAAATAAGTTTGCGCCCTTTCTCCCTCGCCTCGTCGACTAATTCTTCTACACGCCTTGAGGTCAAATGAAGATTCTGAGCGCCAGCGTCGGATCGGGCGATGGCTTCAACGGAATGTTGCGCATAAAGAGATCGCGCAGCCTCAATGATATTCGGGGTAGGACGATACGGTGCGCCCAACCAACGTTGTCCGTCAAGGACATCGCCCGTCATAGATTGAAGGACCTGATCGATTGCATTGCGAAACCCTGCGGGGTGTACCTGGATAGGAAAATACACTTGGTCTGCGTCGGCCTGCAAACTGACAGGTCCGGATTCTGTGGCTCCAGTGGCGATCAGAATGGGGACGATCGAAACAGTGTGGCTTGCTTCGTGAAAATTCTTTAAGTCCAGCGCGTAATCCCAGACCTGATCGATAGCGGCTCGGTCGAAGCTTTTTTCTCCCACCTTAAACTCAACCACAAACACCACTGGCCCAATTAGGAGCACTAAATCAATTCGCCGGCCCATGCGCGGTATGTTGAACTCCAATAATAAATAACCGCTCAGGCCTGGAAGATAGGAATGAAGAAGGTCTATCTGGTCAAGCCACGCATCCTTCTGTGACAAAAGCAAAGCGAACTCGCCGTTTAGAGCCAATCGGCCCACGATGGAATCCGGTTTCGTTCTCAGAAATTCAGAGATAGATGCGCCATACCAAGCGCGGGACGACAGTCCGTTGGTCCCGACGCGCTGTCCCGCTGTTTCGACCACACTGCCCCCCTTTGCATGTCGACGATACCAAACGCTTCGCCAAGCGGCGATTCCATGGCATTGCCGATATTGGCCGCATTACGATCCTCAAATACCCACGCTGAAGCGATTCTAAATAACTGCCATGGTAACAGAGCGGATTTTCGACGAACGCTGGCACTCTCGGCAATGTTGTGGCTTTACTCCCGCAGCTGCGCGGGCCGAACACATCGAGGGGACTCGGAAGGTTAGAACGCGCTGGTGGCTATAGAATGCCGATATGACCCGCCATCAAATCCTGGCTGCGTTCGACCGCATTCGCGTGTGGCAACAGGGGGACCGGCGTGCAGTGCATAAGCCGCTGCTGGTGCTGCTCGCGCTCGGGCGCCTGCTGCGCGGCGAAGCGCCGCTGGTGGAATTCGCCGGCATCGAGGACCAGCTCGGGAAACTGCTGGAGGAGTTCGGCCCGTCCGGCTCCGAGAGGACCCGGCACAATCCCTTCTGGCATCTACGCACCGACGGGGTGTGGCAGCTTGCCGGGCCAGCCGCAATCACCTCCCGCCCCGCCGGCGCCACGCCTACGATCACCGAGTTGCGGCAAGGTCACGTGTCCGGCGGATTCGCCGAGCCGGTGCGCCTCGCCCTCGCGCACGACCCTGCGCTCGTCGCGGAGATTGCCCGCCGCATTCTGAATGCCCATTTTCCGGAGAGCATTCGACAGGACGTGGCCGATGCTGTCGGGCTGGACCTCGATGCATTCGCGAGCGAGCTCGCTCCTACAAATGCCGATGCGGAGAGTGCGGCCACCCCTGAGCAATCGCAGCGCCGCCGCGATCCCGCGTTCCGGGAGAAGGTGCTGCTCGCTTATGAATACCGCTGCTGCGTCTGCGGGCACGACCTGCGCATGGGTGGCCATGCGATCGGGCTGGAAGCCGCGCACATCAAGTGGTTCCAGGCCCGCGGGCCGGACGTGGTGCAAAACGGCCTCGCGCTGTGTTCGCTGCATCACAAGATCTTCGACCTCGGCGCGTTCACGGTGCTGCCAGAAAACCACCAGATCGTGTTCAGCCGCCACTTGATGGGCGGCGATGACACCAAGGCGAAGCTGCTGGCTCACCACGGCGCCGGGTTGATTCGGCCGCAAGGCGAGGAATGTCTGCCGAGTGCGGAGTTTTTGGCGTGGCATAGGGCGGAGGTGTTTAAGGAACCGGTGCGGGAGTAGAGCTGGCGGGTTGTTGTGCCTCTCAGCGGGCCCTTCACCCTAGCCCTCTCCCCGCTCACGCGGGGAGAGGGGACGTGCACTTTGCGGCCGCCCCCGGTGCAACGCCAGCGACATCAGCCTTGCCACACGCCGTAGCCTTCTTCCTGCAACCCGATCGCGAGCTCCACTTCCATTTCCTTCGCGGCCTCGTAGGGCATCGGGTTGTAGACCGCGTATAACTCCGGCAGCAGCCGCAGCCCGTAGAGCCGCACGTACCGGTTGGATTTGATCCCCGCCTTGTGCTTGTCGAAGCGCTCGTCGGGCGCGAGGCCGGTCATGCCCACGTAGACGCAGGGCTTGCCGGGCGCATAGGCCGGGTTGCACTTTCTGAACTTCGGCTCGTCGAGGACGTCCTTCGACAGTTCGACCACATAGACGTTGTGGTGGTGGCGCAAGGTCGTTCGTCTAGGGGCCTAGCCTTTGGACGCCCTGACGAAGGCGATCGAGGCCTCGAAAATCTCCAGGTCCTTTTCGTAGTCGGCGGAGTTTTCGTGGTTGATCTGTATCCATTCGCGGTTGCTCGGCCTGCCCTTGGGCGTGAACGGCACGACGCTGCTCATGGAAAACTGCAGGTTGGCGGCGTGCGCCGCCGCGAGCCGCACCCCGACGCCGCCGTTGGCGATGCAGGCGAACATTTTCTTGCCGACGAAGTAGGCGAGAAGGCCGGTCATTTCCGCGGCTTCGACGCCGGAGAGTTTGAGCAGCATGCTGTCTAGCACCTGCTTGTGGGCCAGATCGACGGGGTTGTGGGTTGCCATGGGTCGTCTCGATGCGTGTTGCGCAGTGCGTAAGAATCCATTTCAGAATGCGCTGTTATTCCGAGGCCCCCTCGACTGCGTTGGGGGCAGGCTCTGGCTGAGGAATCTGCTTCTTTCTTGATTTGACAGCAGATTCCCCCCAAGGGGACTTCCTTCGGGGCGTCGCTCCGCTCGGAATGACATCTTTTGAAATCGTCATTTTGAAGCGCGTTCCAGGTCAAGAGCGGTCAATTCGGGTCCGCGTGCGCGGACAGGCCGCCCTCGCCACACCCCGGCCTGGCTGAGCTAGGCGCCCGCCTTCTGCTCGGCTTTGGCGCCGGCCGCCTTGGCGGTTTGATTGCCCGCTTTCTTCTCCCGCTTGGCTATCCCTGCGAGTACCTTCTTGTTTCTTTGCTTCGCCCGCCGTTTTTTCAACATCTGTGCGTGACCCATCGGTGCCTCCTTTGACGTGCGGTTTGATTGCGCCTCAGTTTGACCCGTTTTCCCGCCCTTGGCTATCGAAACCGCTGCGGCTGCGGGGCGCGGGAGCAGCGGGCGGAGCTAGCTCAGTCTTTTTCTGATCCATGCCGGGCGCCGGCGGCAATCGAGGACTGCATAGATGAACACCGTCTCCTCTTCCACCCGGTAATAGACAGCGAACGGAAATCGCTTTGATAACAGGCGATGATATTTCCCGAAATGCACGGAATGCATGCCCGCGCTGATAATCAGCGAATCGATATCCGAGTACAAGGAGTCGAGAAAATATGCACCGACGCCCTCGGCCTGCATCTCATAGAACCGGTAGCCTTCGATCAGATCGCGGCTGGCGGATGCAAGGATCCTGATCTTCATGAAACTTTGGTTCTGATATTCCTCTTGGCTGCGTCCCAATCTTCGAATTCATCATCACCACGCTTTTGCATTGCGTCCCTTTCGGCCAGAACGTCTTCATGCCAAGCCGGCGAAGACATGGCCCCCGCTTTGCTGCACAGATCGTCCCAAAGCGATTCCATGGCCTGAAGCTTTTCTTCCACCGACATCTTTTCCAGAGGTAAGGTACTCGCCATGGTGTCTCCTGTCTGCGTATGTCTACTACCCGGTTGACCAGATTACTCCGGACCGACGGCGTCTGGCAACTTGGCGGATCAACAGAGGTCACCTCGAGCTGAGTCGCTCGGACTCGGCAGGAGGGAACTGGCGTAAAACCCCTCACCCACCTCTTCGGGTGGTCCCGCCCTTCGGGCTCCCACCTAACCCTCCCCACCTCGCGCCAGAGTCGCCCGGATTCGGCAGGCACGTGACCGTACGCAGGTACGCTCACGTGTCCAGCCTCATCCCCGCCCGCGGGGAGAGGGGACTTGGACTTTGGCGCGCCACTCCGCGTGGTAATCCGCGAGCAGCCCGGCGATCGCCTGGCCGATCGGCTCATAGGCGTCGTCGGGCAGGTTGGCAAGCGAGACGCGCACCGACATCTTCGGCGCGTCGAAGCCGCCGCCGTCCATGAGCACGACGCCGCGCTCTTCGGCCAGGCGCACGACGAAGTCGATCGGCTCGAACTCGGTGGTGAGCCACGCAGCGAAAGCGGCGCCGTAGCGCAGGCGCGCGATCGCAGGGATGTCGAGCGTGGCGTAGTAGCGCGTGAGCAGCCGGTCGTCGCCTGGCGGCTCGAGGCCCGCGCCGCGATAAAGCCGATCGAAGCGCCGCTGCACCAGGGCGCGCGCGGCGTGCTTGCGCTCGCCTGCCGCATCGAGCAGGGCGTCGAGCGCGAACAGGGTCATCTGCACTTGCTGCGGCGAAGACAGGCCCGCGGTGTGGTTGAGGCCGATGGCGCGGCTGTCGGCGACCATGCGGTCGATAAGCTTCATGCGCTCGGGCTCGGTCGAAACGGCGCGGTAGCGCTCGCGCGCGGCCGCCTGCGCCTCGGCGGGCATGGCCGCGATGCGCGCATCGAGCGCGTTCGCCTGGTGCAGCGCGACCACGCCCAGGCGCAGCCCGGTCGCGCCCCAGTATTTCGAGAACGAGTAGAGGACGATGGTGTTCGCGGGTGCTGCGGCGGCGAGCGAGCGGAAGCCTTCGACGAAGCAGGCGTAGACGTCGTCGGTGATGAGGATGAGCTCGGGCCGCTCGCGCAGGATGGCGGCGATGCGCGCAGCCGTCGGCGCGTCGATGGCGACGGCGGTGGGGTTGGACGGGTTAACGAGCAGGAAGGCCTTCACGCGCGGATCGCGCAGCTTGTCGATCTCGGCCGCCGGGTAGCGCCAGCCGCGGGATTCGTCCTGCGCGATTTCGACGAGCTCGAAGCGGTATTCGGCCAGGCGCGGTACTTCCAGATACGGCGTGAAAATCGGCACGCCGAGCGCGATGCGGTCGCCCGGCGCGAGCAGGCGCGAGTGCACCAGCGACTGGAACACATAGGTGATGCCGGCGCTCGCGCCCTCGACCGCGAAGAGATCGAGCCGCCCGCCGGCGTCGTCGCCGCCGAAAAGCTCGGCATAGATGTGCGCGCGCACCAATTCCTCGGCGTGCGCGAGCATGCGCACCGGCAGCGGGTAGTGATCGCCCAGCGCAGCGTCGACCCATTCGCCCACGAGCAGGTCTTCGTCGCAGCCGTGCGCCTCGCAGGCGTAGGCGATGCCGTCTTGCAGCAGCGCGTTGCCGGGCGCGCCGGGGCGTTCGGCGAGCCAGCCGCGCAGGCGCTCGGCGATGCCGCGTTTCTTCGGCAGGCCGCCGAAGCCCGGGGCGAGCGCGACGCGCCCGGATTCGGCGAGCGCGAATTCGCCCAGGCGGAAGAACGCCGCGCGCGGCTCGAGCGCCACCCAGTTGGGGTTGCCGCGCCCGGCGTTCAGCATCATGCGCTCGCCGCGGTGCTTGGCCAGCTCCACCAGCTTGTTCTTGAGCTCGAACGGGCTCAAGCCCTCGTATCGGCGTTCTTCGCTGCGCTCCATCGCCAGTCTCCCGCTGCGGCGCCGGCCGCAGCTCTGCCTAGCTTCGCAAGCGGGCGGTTTCGGCGTTTGCGCTTGGTCAAGAGAGAGCGGAATTTTGGCGGTTGCGGGTCAGGGGCCGAGGCGTCGGCGAGTAGGTGGTTGGGGGAGAATGCCCCGTTCGCCGGTGACAACTGATTGTGGCAAAATCGCGCTAACCGGGAGGCTCAAGCCATGTCCACCGTTAAGGAAGAACTCACCCGCCTGATCCAGGGGCAGCCTGAAGACAGTTCGCGCGAGGAGATCGTGCGCGAACTCGCCTTTCACGTCATGGTCGAGCGCGGGCTTGCCGATTCGGACGCGAAGCGCACGATCTCAAACGAGGAGATGGCGCACCGCATCCGCTCATGGCCGCAATAGCGTGGACCGAAGAGGCGCGGCGATGGATTGAAGACATCTTCGAATACATCGCCGCTGACAACCCGGCCGCTGCCGCCCACACGATCCAAGGAATATACGAACGAGCGCAAGTCCTGGCCGCGTTTCCCGAAATCGGACACCGCTACCCTGCCTCCTCGCGCAACGTCCGAATTCTGCTCTACGGGCATTACCGGATCGCATACCTCGTGAAGGATGACGGCAACATCGACATCCTCGGCGTGTTTCATGGCTCCCTCGATATCACGCGGTATCAGCTTTGAGCGGCGCATTAAAAGGAGTCTCATGGATCTGAATCTGAAAGGCAAGCGCGCGCTGGTGACCGGCGCGTCCAAGGGCATAGGCCGGGCCTGCGCGCAGGTGCTGGCCGAGGAAGGCTGCGCGGTGACCATCGCCTCGCGCGATGCGGCGGCCCTGGCGGCAGCGGCGGCGGAGATCAAGGCGCAGACCGGCGTGGACGTGCAGTGGAAGGCGACCGACCTGTCGCAGCGCGGCGCGCCCGAAGCGCTCGCGGCCGAGGCGGGCGAGCTCGATATCCTGGTCAACAATGCGGGCGCGATCCCCGGCGGCGATCTGCAGACGGTGGACGAAGACACCTGGCGCCGCGCCTGGGACCTGAAGGTGTTCGGCTACATCAACCTCACGCGCGCGGTGTACGCGCAGATGAAGCCGAAGCGCAGCGGCGTCATCGTCAACGTGCTCGGGGCCGCGGGCGAAAAGCTCAACGCCGCGTATATCGCCGGCAGTACGGCCAACGCCGGGCTGATGGCGTTCACGCGCACACTGGGCGGCGCCTCGCCCGCCGACGGCATACGCGTGCTCGGCGTGAGCCCGGGCCCGGTGGCGACCGACCGGCTGCTGTCGCTGTATAAGCAGATGGCGGCAACGAAGCTCGGCGACGCCAATCGCTACGAGGAGCTGTTCAGGGGCATGGCCTTCGGCCGGCCGGCGACGCCCGAGGAGATCGCCTGGACGGTAGCGTTCGCGGCCTCAGAGCGCTCGTCCTATACCAGCGGCGTCTATATCAGCATCGACGGCGGGATGGCGGCGCAGTCCTGAGAAACGTTTGCCTCGGAAAAATCGATTTCCGCTGGCTGCCGCCCCTCACCCCAACCCTCGCCACCTCGCGCCGGAGTCGCTCGGATTCGGCAGGCACATGACCGTACGCAGGTGCGGTCATGTGTCCAGCCTCATCCCCGCCAGCGGGGAGAGAAAGTCGATGCACTAGTAGGCCCAGTAAGGCCCGGTGCCGTGCGCGGTGCTGGCGCCCTCGATGGCAACGAAAACGGTGCGCCCGAAGAAGAAGGGCATGCCCCAGTCGAAGCCGGTGGAATCGAAGCTGCCGCCAACGGAGGCCGCCCTGACGGCGGCGTCGAGCGCCTGCAGGTTCTCGACTTTGAAACTGACCGTGCCCGAAGCGCCGTTGACCGTGGACGTATTCACGGCGGACAGGGAAAGCGTCGAGCTCGGACAATAGAATCCGGTTGACGGGAAACACTCCGGGATGGCGGCGTCAGGGAAGAAGAAGCCGTTGGAGCCGGTGTCCAGAAAGCTGTTCGACAGCGTTTTGCCTTTGTACGTAGTGGTGAAATTGCCGTCGCTGTCTGCCGCATACACCGTAGCCGTACTGATGGTGTTGTTGGTCTGGGTATCGATGCCGAAGATCAGCGCGCCGGTGAGCGTGGTTGCGCCGCCGGCGGGCACCGCAGGCATCGCCACGGCCACGCCGTTGTTGTTGGCTGCGAAGGCGGCGACCGGGTTCACCACCTGATCGGCCAGCGGCATGGCGGTGCCGGTGCAGCCCGAGGCGGTGCATTTGTAGTAGGTCGCCGAGAGGGGGTGTGCCGCGCAGCCGGCGCCGCAATCCTCCTTGAACAGGCCGACGCCGAGTATGCCGTTGGCGCCCAAGTCGGCCACGGTGCCGATGTTCCGGCCTATGCTGCTGCAGTCGGAAGGGACGCTCCTGAATGCGGCGTCGCTGTCGCCTACTTGCTGCACCGACACGGACGACGCGGTCTCTCCGGCCATTTTCACGTCGGCGGTACGCACCGAACCCCAGAGATAGCCGCTGACGAACGTGCCGCATTCGCCCACCGGGCTGCCGCCGGAGGTGACGGCGGGCAGCGCCAGGACGGGGTCGAGCACGCCGGCGATGATGCGCAGTCCGGAGGACGCGGTGTCGAGCACCACATGATTGATGGTCTGGCAGATCGATGTGCCGGGACGGCACACGGTTACGCTGACGTAGGGTATGTTGATGAGGTTGCTGGCGCCGGCGGGGCCGTTGTCGAGAAACACCAGCGCCACGTTGTCGCCGAGGTCGGTCGCGGCGAGCGTCACCGCCCCGGTCGCACTGCCGCCGGCGCCGGTGCAGGTCAGGCTGTAATTATAAGTGCCGGCGATGGTTTGACTGACGCTGATGTTGCCGCTGGTCGCGCGGCTTCCGGCCCATGCGCCGGAGGCGACGCAGGACGTCGCGTTGGTCGAGGACCAGGTGAGCGTCGAAGACTGCCCCACCGGCACGCTCGCCGGATCGAGAGACAGGCTGACGGTGGGCAAGGACGTGGCAGAGGCGGCAACAACGACCGATGCGCTTTTGGCGACGCCGTCGCAGGTGAGCGTGTAAGTGTAGCTGCCGGCGGCCGACGGCGTAACCAGTTGCGTGCCTGAAAGCGCCACCGTTCCGCTCCAGGCGCCGCTCGCCTGGCAGGCGGTCGCATTGGAACTCGACCAGGTCAGCGTCGTCGATTGGCCGACGGTCAACGAGGCCGGGTTGGCGGCGATGCTGACGATGACGGTATCGCCGGCGGCGGCGGACTTGTCGCCGCCGACGGTGCCGCCGCAGGAGGCGAGCAGGAGAATGGCGGCGAAGGCGGCAACACGCAGGAACCCGCTTGTATGCGGGCGGCGGAATCGGACGTTCATAAGCGGCTGTCGCTCCATGTCAGTGCAGGTCGGCGGCGGTGAAACCCGCGGGCAATTCCGCCGGGAGCCAGGCATTGCCTTCGAAGGCGCGCATATGGCCGCCGGAATTGATGACGACCTCGGGAAGGTTGACCGCCAGGGACGAACGGCCCGCCCGGGGCGCTTTGGCCGATTCGGCCACCATGGTGTCGAAGTATTTGCCCAGCAGTGCCTTCAGGTCCGGCAGGATGGGTCCGGCCCAGGTGACGGCAAACACCAGCCCGCCGGCCGAGACGTATTCGCGCACGCGGGTGCCGCTGGCCAGGGTCGTTTCGCGCGTGACGTAGTTGGCCCCGGCGGAGGTGACGCCGGCGGCGACCGTCGTCGGCTCCGTACTATTGAACTGTTCCGGCGCTCCGCCGAGCGCGGCATGGCTCGCGCCCGCATAGGCCAGCAACAGGACCGATAAGAAGATTGGCACGGCGCGCATGAGTGTTTCCTTTGGACGGTCGGTGCAGATCGAGCGAATGTGCTACTAGCCGGAGAATCCCGATATTACCCCAAGGCGCGGGGTCGCTGGCGCGGGCGTCGATGATGCAAAGCCGCGCCACGCCGGTTGAATGCTAACAGTCGAATCGACGATATATTCCGGGCGGAAACCGAAATGGACGGTTGCGCCCGCGCGGGCGCAAGCCGGATGTTCGCCGGCGCGACGCACACGCTGCGCGGCTGCTAGAATCGGCGCGAATCAAGGACGCCTTCTGACCAAGGGAAATCATGGGCCTCACCGATTTGACGCTGTCCGAACAAGCGGCATTGCTGCGGCAGGGCGAGTGTTCCAGCCGCGAGATCGTCGACGCGCATCTGCACCGCATCGAGCGCCTCGACGGCAAGTTGCACGCGTACGTCGAGGTGTATGCGGCCGAGGCGCGCGAACTTGCGCACGGCGCCGACCGCGCGCGCTCCGCGGGCCTGCCGCTCGGCCCCTTGCACGGGCTGCCGATCTGCATCAAGGATCTGTGCGATATAGCCGGCCGCATCGGCACGATAGGCTCGCGCATGTGGGCGGATCGCCGCGCCGATGTGACTTCGGCAACGGTCGAGCGCCTGCTCGCCGCCGGCATGATCCCGTTGGGCAAGACGCACATGGTGGAGTTCGCTTTCGGCGCCTGGGGCAGCAATCCGTTGATGGGCGCGCCGTGGAATCCCTGGGACAGCGCGCGCCACCGCGTGCCGGGCGGGTCCTCCAGCGGCACCGGCGTTGCGGTCGCAGCCGGGCTGGCGCCGGCGGGCATCGGCAGCGACACCGGCGGTTCGGTGCGCATTCCTTCGGCCTTCAACGGTCTGGTCGGCCTCAAGGTCACCCATGGCCGCATCAGCCTGCACGGCACGGGCCTGCTCAGTTGGACGCTGGATACGATCGGACCGCTGGCGCGCTCGGTGGAAGATTGCGCCGAGCTGTTGCGCGCGCTCGCCGGCGCGGATGCGCGCGATGCGGCGACGCTGACGCAGCCGCCGCTGGACCTCCCGGCGCAATTCGCGGCCGACGGGCTTAAGCATTTGCGCATCGCGCTGCCTGAGCGCGCGCAGTTCCCGGACTTCATGCACGCAGCGGTGCTCGATGCCTGGGTCGGCGCGGCCAAGGTGCTCGAAAATCTCGGCGCCGAAATCGTGCCGGTGCGGCTGCCGGACTGGTATTTCGACCTGGCGCGGCAGGTGGGCATGATCATCGCATCGGAAGCCTTCGCGCTGCACCGCAAGCATATCGAGGACATGGCCCAGCCGATCGGCGAAGCGGTGCGCGCGCGCATACTCGGCGCGCGCAATCTCGCGCCCGGCGAATATGCCGAGACGCTGCGCACCATGGCCGAACGCCGGCGCGCTTTCGGCGAATGGTTCCGGCGTTTCGATGCGATCCTGCTGCCGACGGTGGCCGTGCCGGCGCCGCCGCTGGCGGAGATCGACGAAGCCGCGCCCGTGCCGGCCTATTTCACCCGCCCGCAGAATTACCTCGGTCTCACCTCCCTGGCAATACCGGCGGGGCTGCACCAAGGCTTGCCGCTGAGCGTGCAGATTATCGGCAAGCCGTTTGCCGAGCGCCAGATCCTGGAAATCGGCAAGGCCTACCAGGACGAGACCGGATTCAACAAGCTGCGGCCGGATGTCGCGGGCTTTACCGCCTAGTGTCCTGTTCCGTAAGTTCCGACGATAAAGGAGCGAGGCTGAGACAGTAGCTGGGCCTACGGCGAAGCCGAGCAACGCCGCCTGGCGGCCAAATGCGCCGCGAACTATCGAGCGAATTTGCGGAACAGGACACTAGCACAGTGTCGCCGTTCGCCCAGCGCAAGTAACGCGCGGCCAGGACGACTGCGGCGCCGTGGTCAATGAGTGCACTCCCTCTCTCCGCCGGCGGGGATGGGGCTGGACACGCGACCGTACCTGCGTACGGTCGCGTGCCTGCCGAATCCGAGCGACTCCGGCGCGAGGTGGAAAGGGTAGGGGTGAGGGGAAAGCGCCGCAGGCACTCAGGACTTCATTTCGATTTCGATGAACACGAACTCGCCCTCGCTCGCGTTGATCACGTTGTGCTCGACACCGGCCTTGCGGAAATAGGATTTCCCGGAAGTCAGTTCGCTCACGCTGTCGCCGTCTTTGGTCCTGAGCCGCAGCTTGCCAGTCGTCTGCGGCACGACGACGTAATCGTGTTGGTGGCGGTGCCAGCCGGTTTCGGCGCCCGGCGCAAACCTCCACTCAGTTACCGAAACCCGTTCGTTGTCGATTTGAACTGTCGCTGTTGCCTGTGCCAATCTGGCCTCCATTGCGTTGACGGCGGTGAGCACGCTTATCTTAGCAGCAGAGCTGGTCTAAGATGCTGCTTGAACGCCAGTCGAACCTGAAACCGGGATGGACATGAGCCACCAGCAGCGCTTCGAGATTCGCACCCGCGGCCGCGGCACCACGGAAATCACGGCGGAGGTCGCGCGCATCGTGCGCGCGGCGGGAGTCGCCACCGGCATCGCACAGGTGTTCGTGCAGCACACGAGCTGCGCGGTGATCATCACCGAGAACGCCGACCCGGCGGTGCGCCGCGACTTGGAGACCCTGGCCGGGCGCTGGGCGCCGGATGGCGACCCGGCCTACCGGCATGACACCGAAGGCGACGACGACATGGCCGCGCATGCGCGCAGCCTGCTCGCCGGCAGTTCGGTCAGCGTGCCCGTCGGCAAAGGCGAGCTGCTGCTCGGCACCTGGCAGGGGATCTATCTATGGGAGCACCGCACCGGCGCGCAGCTGCGGCGGGTGGTGGTGACGGTGCTGGGGTGAGGCAGACAGCCGCGGCCGGGGCGGTGTAAATTAACGGCCTGGGGGCTGCGTCCGAATTATTGCGTCATTCTCGATAGGAGGAATCATGTTCGATCCGATCACCCTGCCCTTCGGCGCCAAGATGCTGTTCAACACGGTGAAGCTCAAACCCGGCGTCAGCTTCGACGAGGTCGAACTCGCCGTGGGCGAGATGTGCAACGTCGTCAAGGAAACCTACGGCGGCGACAAGGGCGGCTTCATCGCCGGCCAGGTATTCAAGTTCTCCGGTTTCGTTTCCGACGAGGGCTCGCTCGGCGCGACCGCCGCCGCGGACGAGCATTACGCCATCGTCACCTACTGGCGCTCGTTCGAGGAGCACGAGAAGTCGCACGCCGACAAGACCTTCACCTCCAAGTTCGAACAGCTGGTGACGATGTGCAGCGAGACCAAGGAACTGGGCTACGACATGCTGTGGCAGGGGGCGCCGGAGGGGGCGTAGCGGGGGCGCAATCTGCGCTCCGGAAGTTCAGCGGGCGCGCCGACGGGCAGCGGCAGGCCGTTGCTAGGCTCAGCCGAAGAGTCGCTCCAGCAGTTCGTCGCGGTCTATTTCTTGATGAGCGGCAACATCCGCGAGGATCGCGGCCAGCGTCCCGACTCTCAACGAATCGTGAACGGGGATAGTGACGTGATGTTCGGAGGGGCTGGCGGTCGTGAGCCGCAGATGACTGCCTGTCTGGCGCGTCGTCTTATAACCGACTCGTGCCAGCGCCTTCGCAAGCTGCGCGCCCGACAGGTCGCGCGGGAGTTTCATGCCGCAATGACTTCATCGCGCACGAAATGCAACCGGATCAGTTTGGGAGCCGCGGATTCGTCGAAATGGCAGCGCACCGCGTCGCGAACCCGTGCATGCAGCTCATCGAGCGTATCGGCCTCGGTAAAGATGGATGCGCCTGCCGATTTGGCAGCGTAGCCACCCTCCGGCGAGTTTTCGACAATAAATATGATCTCGTTCATGATCGCTTTTCCGCTCCGGGAAATATTGCCTGGGCCTATGGGCCGCCCAGAATGTCGTTTGAATGGTACAGCTTTATGCCGCACGGCGGCAATTGGCGCTCCCGTTCCAGGCTGGGACTCGAACGGCCGAGAGGGGTAAAATCGCCGCGATGAACGCAGTCGCCGAAATCAGGGACGTCAAGCTGTACATGCGCCGCGTGGGCGAGCAGGCGCGCACGGCTGCGCGCGTGCTTGCGCGTACGGACAGCGCGACCAAGGACCGCGCGCTTGCCGCCGCCGCCGCGGCGATACGGCGCGACGCGCAAAAGCTGCTTGCGGCCAACGTCGAGGACGTGGCCGAGGCGCGCGCCAACGGCCTGGAGCCGGCGCTGCTCGACCGGCTGCAGCTCACCCCCGCCGGCGTCGAAGACATGGCCGAGGGCCTGGAGCAGATCGCGCGCCTGCCCGACCCGATCGGCGCCATCACCGAGCTGCGCGAGCGCCCCAGCGGCATCCGCGTCGGGCGCATGCGCGTGCCCCTGGGCGTGATCGGCATCATTTACGAATCGCGCCCCAACGTCACCGCCGACGCCGCCGGGCTGTGCCTGAAGTCGGGCAATGCCGCCATCCTGCGCGGCGGCAGCGAAGCACTGCGCGCGAACCGCGCCATCGCCGCCTGCATGCACGCGGGGCTGGACGCGGCCGATCTGCCGCGCACGGCGATCCAGGTCATCGCGACCACCGACCGCGCCGCGGTGGGCGAGCTGCTCGGCATGAACGAGTACGTCGACATCATCGTGCCGCGCGGCGGCAAGGGCCTGATCGAGCGCGTGATGAAGGAGTCGCGCATCCCGATGATCAAGCACCTCGACGGCGTGTGCCACGTGTATATCGACGACGAGGCCGACCTGCAAAAGGCGATACGCATCGCCGACAACGCCAAAACCCAGCGCTACGGCACCTGCAACACCATGGAAACGCTGCTCATCGCCGAGGCCATTGCGGAGAAGGTGCTGCCGCCGCTCGCGCACATCTACTTCGACAAGGGGGTGGAGCTGCGCGGCGACGAGCGCTCGAGGAACATCGTTGCCGGGATCAATCCCGCGAGCGAACAGGACTGGTACACGGAATATCTCGCGCCCATCCTGGCGGTGCGCGTGGTGAAGGACATCGACGAGGCGATGGAGCATATCGCCAAGTACGGCTCGGCGCACACCGATGCCATCGTCACCGAGAACCAGGAAAAGGCGCAAAGGTTCCTGCGCGAGGTCGATTCGAGCTCGGTGATGGTCAACGCCTCGACGCGCTTCGCCGACGGCTTCGAATACGGCCTGGGCGCGGAAGTGGGCATTTCCACTGACAAGCTGCACGCGCGCGGACCGGTGGGGCTGGAAGGCCTGACTTCGCAGAAATACGTCGTGCTCGGCGACGGGCAGATCAGGACGTGAGTCCGCAACAGGCGGCCCGGCTGGTCTGGTACTTCGATTTCGTTTCGCCTTTTTCCTACCTGCAGTTCGAGGCCTATCCGGAGCTGATGCAGACGGCGGCGCTGCGCCCGGTGCTGTTCGCCGGCCTGTTGAACCACTGGGGCGGCAAAGGCCCGGCGGAAATACCGGCAAAGCGCCTGCAGACGTATCGCTACACCTACTGGCAGGCGGGCGAGTACGGCATCCCGATGAACTACCCGCCGGCGCACCCGTTCAACCCGATTCATGCGCTGCGCCTGGCGATCGCGCTCGACAGCAGCTACGAGGCGGTCAAAGCCATCTTCGAATTCATCTGGGAAGAAGGCCGCTCGGTTGCGGACGAGTGGCCGGCGCTGCTTGCGCGTCTGCACCTGGAGCCCGCAGCCGCCGACGCGATGATCGCCGCGCAGCGCGTGAAAGACGCGCTCGCCGCCAACGGCCGCCAGGCGATCGATCGCGGCGTCTACGGCGTGCCTACATTCGACACCGGCCGCGAGCTGTTCTGGGGGCTGGATGCCACCGACATGCTGCTCGATTACCTCGCCGACCCCACGGTATTCGACGAGCCGGAGATGCGCCGCATCGCCGAGCTGCCCGTCGGCGCGGCGCGCAAATCTTGAACCCCAGCGGCTTGAACTCAACCAGTCCACAGCTCATCGGCATCCTCGGCGGCACCTTCGATCCGGTGCACCTGGGCCATGTCGCGCTGGCCGAAGCGGCGCTGGCCGGGCTGCCCCTGGCCGAAGTGCTGTGGCTGCCCTCGGGCAGCCCCGGGCACCGCGCCGCGCCGGTCGCGAGCGCGCACGACCGCCTGGCGATGCTGCGCCTGGCGACGGCAGGCAACCCGCGCTACCGCATCGACGAGAGCGAGCTTGCCCGCAGCGAACCGACCTACACCGTGCACACCCTCACGCGCATGCGCGCGCAGCTCGGCCGCGCGCAGCCGCTGGCGCTGCTCCTGGGCAGCGATTCGTTTCTGAGCCTGCCGACCTGGCTGCGCTGGCGCGAGCTGTTCGACCTCGCGCATATCGCCGTCGCCGCCCGCCCGGGCTACGTGCCGAGCGACGGCGGGCCGGTACCGGAGCTTTCGGCGGAGATTGCGCGCCGTTCGGCGCGGCCGGAACAGCTCACGGCGAGCGCGGCGGGCAGGATTGCGTACTTCCACATGCCGCCGACGGATATTTCGGCCTCGGCCGTGCGCGCGGGACTGGCGGCCGGGCAGGATATGCATGATTTGCTTCCCGGCGCGGTTCTCGCTTATATTCGGGCGCACCAGCTCTATCTAAAGGAGACACGCAGCAGCTAATGGATATCCGCAAAATGGAAAAGGCGGCGGTTGCCGCGCTCGAAGACATCAAGGCCCGCGACATCGTCGTGCTCAAGGTCGGCCATCTGTCCTCCCTGTTCGAGCGCCTCATCATCGCCAGCGCCGACTCGACGCGCCAGGTCAAGGCACTCGCCGACAACGTGCGCGAAAAGCTGAAAGCGCTCGGCTACCCGGTGCTTTCGGTGGAAGGCGAGGACAGCGGCGAGTGGGTCCTGGTGGACCTGGGCGCCATCGTGGTGCACGTGATGCAGCCCACTATCCGGCAGTACTACAACCTCGAAGAGCTGTGGGACCATCCCGAACCCAAACGGCCGCATGCACGCAAAAAGGCGGCGCAAGCGCGGCCGGCCGCCGTGTGAGACGCTCGCAGGCCTCGACCAAGCTGGTCGTAGTCGCCGTCGGGACGCGCATGCCGTCCTGGGTGACCGAGGGCTTCCGTGAATACGCCAAGCGCATGCCGCCGGGCACCTCACTCGAACTCGTCGAGGTCAAGGCCGAAGCACGCACCAGCGGCAAGACCGTGGCGCAAATGCTTGCCGCCGAGGCGCAGCGCATCCGCGCGGCGCTTCCCAAGGGCAGCCGCGTGATCGCGCTGGACGAGCGCGGCAAAGAACTGAGTACCTGCGGCATGGCCGTGCAGATCGAGGCCTGGGCGCTGGAACGCGGCCCGGTGGCGTTTCTGATCGGCGGCGCCGACGGCCTGGACGCGTCTTTGAAGAAGGCCGCAAGCATGCAGTTGCGGCTCTCCAGCATGACTCTGCCGCACGGACTGGCGCGGGTGCTGCTGGCGGAACAGCTTTACCGTGCGCTGAGTATCATCGGCGGCCACCCCTACCACCGGGAGTAAATATCTTGGCCGGCAATTCCTCCATCTACCTCGCCTCGCGCAGCCCGCGCCGGCGCGAACTGCTGAACCAGATCGGCGTCGCGCACGAAGTGCTGACCCGGCGCATCACCGCCGAGCGCA